>NZ_JBHTSF010000113.1:0-28964 GCF_042795295.1 Streptomyces sp. NPDC056486 | reverse complement strand
GCAGCCTCCACGCCCCGAAAAGGGGCCAGTTGCAAGAAAGTCCCGCCCATTCACCCCTAACCTCGGCGTGTCGTGGGACTTTCCTGCAATCCGCCGCCCGATGCTCCTCCACTGCCCCTTCGCGGCCACCCCCGACGATCCGGCCGCCGGCCGCTTGACGAGACCGCCACCCCTCCCCGAACCGACCGCGCGCCTCACCCACGCCCCGCCGCCCCCGACGAACCGGTCCGCACCCGGCGGTAAAACCGAACGACCCGCCATGCGTGGTCGAGAGTCCCGCCCCTGGGCCGTCCGGTCGTCTTCCCTCGCGTGGTGGAGGGACGGGAGTCAAGGGTGGCCCGCAGGGCCATCGGCGTAGCCGACGCGACGCAGGAGCGCCCTTTACTCCCGGCCCGCAACCACCAATCTGGGTTCAACCGGACGGCCCCGGCGCCCAGACCAACACCGGATCAGTACAGCCCCGTCTCTTGGGCAGAACGCGCGGTCAGTCCTGGCTCCCGGAGGGCGCCGTTCCCGTGTCCGCGCTGGAGCCCCTCGGGAAGGACACCTCGACTCGGCGGTTCTTCTTGCGGCCCTCCTCGGAGCCGTTGTCCGCGATCGGATAGTCCTCGCTGTAGCCGCGTACGGAGTACGTGACCTCGGGGCCCAAATAGCTGGCCATCTTGTCGTGCACGGCCTCCGCGCGTTCACGCGACAGCTTCTTGCCGTGGCTGTAGGAGCCGAGGTCGTCCGTGAAGCCGAACACCCTGACGTTCGTCGCCTTTTGGGCCTTCGCCTCCTCGGCGATCGCCTTGATCCGCGCGTTCGCCTCCGGGTTCAGCTTGGGGCTGTCCTTGGCGAACAACACCTCCGCCTGCAGCGCGAACTTCACGTCCGTATTGGTGTCCTCGCGGCGTTCCTCGCCACCGAGGTCTTCGACCACGGACTTGATGTCAAGCACCTTCGCCGGGGCCAGCGTCGCTCCGTCGGCCAGCTTCAGCCCGGGGCTGTTGGAGTCGACATCCTGGGGTCGGGTGGTGGTCGTGCTGCCGGGAGGTGCGCTGGGGTCGTCGTCGTCCGCGAAGGCGGGGGTGCCTGCCAGGAGGACCAGGGCCGTGAGGGTGGCGGTGGCTGTGGCGAGTGTTCGGGTGCGGGTGCGTGGTCGTGGGTGGGCCATGGTCACTCACCCTCGGAGATCTCTATGGGGGCGGGAGGCATGGCGCCTACCTGGAAGTCGACCTTGGCGGTCCCTTCCGGCGGGGCCGGGAACTGGGCGTACCAGTCGGCAGTTTGGCCGGGCTTCACACCGCCCGTGAACTTGGTGCATAGGCAACGCCCCCCGGTGTCGCGGAGGACGAGGTACTTCTTCTTCCCCTCGTTGTCGATCAGATTGGCGCCCGCTACCGATGAACCGTTCTTGTTCAGCTCACGTTCCTCACCACGCCAGTTGGCAGCAGCCCAGAACTTACCCCCGCTGTTCGTCACCTTGCCCGAAACCGTAACGAAGCCGCCCTCATCACGCACGGCGGACGTAACCGTCAGCGTGATGTTCTCCTCCCCCTTCACCTCCGCCAACACCTTGTCTGTCGCCGGAGCTTGAGCTTCTCCCTCCTTGTCCTCGCCATCCTCACCACTCTTGGTCTTCGCGGGTGACGAAGCGCCCTTCTCTGACTTGCCGTCGCCGTCGTCGCCTCCACCACCGCAGCCGGCGACCGTGAGGACCAGCCCAGTCGTGATCGCCACAGCGGTCATTGCCCTGCGGGTCTTTATGGTGCGCCGAATGTTCATCGGTACAGCTTCCTTCTTTCGTCGAACGCTCATCAGTCGGCCAGGTGAACGGAGAAGAGAACGGATGCGTCCGGGAGATCATCCAACTCGAAGTCATCCGGATCGATCTCGAAAGAGTCGCCGCCGTCGCAGTCGAATTCCACGGCCTTCTCTGGGTCGGCCGAAGGAGTAACACCGCAGCGCGGCTTAATGATGGCGGTCGCCTCGGCCTGGGCATGCTGGGACTCCGTACCCGGAATGATCGAGTCACCCACCGTGTAGTTGGTCTCGATCTTCGCCCGGAATCCCGGATACCCGTTCACTTCGGCCGGCCCGAAGCTGATTACGGAAGAGTCGTTGTCCGCAGCCAGCGCATCCGCCGCACCTTCGGCACCGTCACCGGTGAACTTGTCGCCATCCAGCCAGTCGAGCCAGTCGTCACCCTCACCGATGGACGACCCCAGCCCATCAACGAGTTCATCTCTGGCGTCCTGGGCGGCCGCCAGAGCCGCAGCATCAGCAGCGGACTGGGCGCCGTTCCGGGCGGATGCGGCTTGAGCGAACGCGAAGAACGCGAACGCAACAAAGAGCAGAATCCCCGTCATCCAGATGTAGATCGGGAGAGTCTGCCCTGTGTCATTGAGGAGGCGACTGCGCCTCAGCCGCCGATCACGTCCGACACCGCGTCCTGAATCGCGCCGGAGATCTGACCGTCGAGTCCCAAGCCGTCGATGAGCACGAAGATCCCCGCGATCAAAATCATCAACCCCGCATACTCCACAAACCCAGCCCCCGCATCCCGCTCCCTCCCCCGAACCCGGGAAGCCACGGTTACGGTCCAGTCGACCCAGACTCTGAGTACGCGATCTTTCAGCACGATGGCCCCTTCTCTCCCACCCGGTACACGAACCGCCGGCGTAATCAATTCCGACGCCGCTGTCGTCATAGGCAACGTACGCGAGATCACGTGACCCAACAGCCACTCTCCGCAACCAATGCCCTTTGAGACGCGCAAGTTGGCGAGTTCCCTTCCCCGGAGGCGAGGTCATCACGCACCCCGGAGGCATGCGGCAGAGATCCGTGACCGGGTGGTCGGTGACTCGATGCGTTCCACGACTTCCCCTCCCGTGAATACCGTGAACTCGCCTTTTGCAAAGGTCAGCTGGGTGGGCAGGAGCCGATCGGGGCCACCCGTGGGGTTAAAGCGCCCTCCCCACCCTTCGAGTGACTGTCCCACATTAGGTTGCAGCCGCGAAGAGGTTTCGCCTAGTGGCTTGATACCGGCTCCCGCCGGGAGGCCCACCGCACCGATCACAGCAACCCTCACTTCCCCAGAATCGAGCCGAAGTCGGACCCCGAGCCGAGGAACATTCCCGCCGCGATCAGGATCATCGTGGCCGGAAGCATGAAGACCAGCGTCACCATGGTTGCTTTGGGGATCGTTTTGGCTGCCCTGCGGCGCGAGTTTTGCGCGTCCGTGCGCCGCATGTCCGTGGCCAGCTGGATGAGTGTGTCCGCGATGGGGGAGCCCAGTTCCTCGCCCTGTTGGAGCGCCGAGACGAACTGCGACACCTGCTCCGACGCGTTCCTGCGGCGCAGTTCGTCGAACGCCTGGCGGCGGCTCACGCCCATGTCCATCTGTCGGAGGGTGATGCGTAGTTCGTCCGCCCATGGGCCCTCGTAGCGCTCCGCCACCCGGTCGAGTGCCTGGCGGAAGCCGAGGCCCGCCGACACCACCACCGCGAGTACGTCCAGGAAGTCCGGCAGCGTGCGGTCGATGACCTCGCGGCGGTCCCGTATCGCCTGCCAGATCAGCGCGTCCGCCGCCGTCACGCCGAAGGCGAAGGTGAGGAGGCCGAAGAGTGGTGAGCCGTTCGAGAGGAAGATCAGGCCCATCACGACGCCGAACAGGCCGTACACCGCCCTGCGCGCCGCATAGCGGTCGATCGTCAGGCCTCCCGGGTTGCCCGCCATGTCGATCCTGCGGCGTTTGGCGCCCACCCGCTTCGGGCCCATCAGGCGCAGGACGAGCGGCGCGAAGCGCATGCCGAGGCGGTCCACCGCCGAGCCCGCCGTCGAGACGCGCGTGGCGCCTATCTCCAGGGCTATCGCCAGGTCCGAGGGGAGCTTCGCCTCCGCGCGGTACATGCGCACGCCTTGGCAGACGCCCGCCACGGCGAGTCCCATCACCACTGCCAGAGCCAGTGCCAGCAACGTAACTCCCCCCTCACACTTCGATCTTGCCGAGGCGTCTGATCACGAAGAAGCCCACCGCATACAGGCCCAGCGAGATCAGAATCAGCATCTGGCCCACCGGCGATCCCGTCACCCTCGCCAGTGCGCCCTCATTGGAAGAATTGATCAGGAGCAGGGAGCCGAGGCCGAGGAGCGGGACCGTGAACGCCGTCGCGTGGACCTCCGAGAGCATCGTGCGGACCTCCCGGCGGGTCTCCTTCCGGTCCTCGAGCGTCTGGGTGAGGTTCCTCAGTGAATTCACCACCGAGCCGCCCGCCTTGTTGGAGAGGACCAATGTCGTTACCAGGACTATCAGTTCGCGGGACGGGAGGCGTTCGGCCAGTTCGCCCAAGGTGTCGTCGATCGAGCGGCCCATCGTCAGCTGGTCCGCCACCATCGAGAGTTCCTCGCCTGCGGGGGCTTCCAGTTCTTCCGCCGCCATCGCCAGTGACGTACGTAGCGCCAAGCCCGCCGCTGTGGCGTTCGCCAGGATGCGTGCCACGTCGGGGAGTTGGTTGATGAACGCTTCTATTCGCTTCTGGCGTTGCCAGTTGAGGAAGACCACCGCGCTCCATATCGCCACGATGCCTGCGATCGGGCCGAAGAACGGGGCCAGGGTCGCCGCCGCCATCAGCCAGAGCGCGGCGACGACCGCCACGACGTAGACGAAGAACTCGCCCGCCGTCAGGTCGAGTCCCGTCGCCGAGAGGCGCCGGTGGATGGAGCGGCCCAGGCGGGTGCGGCGCAGGCGGCGGTCCACCGCCGAGAAGCGGCGGCCCCGGCCGACGGCGTCGCCCTTGCCGGGGCCGATCGAGAGACGGTCGACCAGTGCCTGGCGCTGGGCCCGCCCCGACGCGTACGCGTGGACTCCCGCGACGGCGAGTGTGCAGGTCAGGATCGTGGCGCCGAGGGCCAGGAGGGCGGATTGGTTCGCCATCAGCCGGTGGTTTCTCTCGTACGCGCCCTCGTGCTGCTCATCCGATCGCCTCTCGTGTGTTCAGTACGTCGATGGCCTGGGTCACGCCGAAGCCGGGCGGCACCGGCTCGCCCGCCACGTAGAGGCGCTCTGCGACGGAGCGTGGTAGCGGCAGGTGCTCGAAGTAGCCGTGCACGCGGCGGTCCAAGCCGCCGCCGCCCGGCTGGCGCGGCACGAAGCGGGTCACCGGGGCGATGCGGAACTGTTCGCGGCCGTGCGAGACGAGGAGGACGATCTCGGCGATCTTGCGGGAGCCGTCCGCGTGCCGGGCGAGCTGGACCACCACGTCCACCGCGGAGTTGATCTGGTCTTTCAGGGCCTCGAAGGGGATCTGGACCTCCGACATCGAGCCGAGGGTCTGGAGGCGCATCAGCGCGTCCTCTGCGGTGTTGGCGTGGACCGTGGCCAGGGAGCCGTCGTGGCCCGTCGACATCGCCTGGAGCATGTCCAGGGTCTCGCCGCCTCGGACCTCACCGACGATGATGCGGTCGGGGCGCATACGGAGGCTGTTGCGGACCAGGTCGCGGATGGTGATCTGGCCCTTGCCCTCGACGTTCGGAGGGCGCGATTCGAGGCGGATCACGTGGTCCTGCTGGAGTTGGAGCTCGGCCGAGTCCTCGATGGTGATGATGCGTTCGTGGGCGGGGAGCAGGCCGGAGAGCGCGTTGAGGAGGGTCGTCTTGCCGGAGCCCGTACCGCCGCTGACGATGATGTTGAAGCGGGCCCGGACGAACGCGGAGAGCAGGAGCAGCATGTGCTCGTCCAGCGAGCCGAGGCCGATGAGCTCATGCAGCGTGTACGCGCGGGGGAAGCGGCGGATGGTGAGCGTCGCGCCGGTGAGGGCAAGCGGCGGGATGATCACGTTCACCCGCTCGCCGGTGGGGAGGCGGGCGTCGACCATCGGGTTCGACTCGTCCACGCGGCGGTTGACCGTGGAGACGATGCGCTCGATGGTCTGCATGAGCTGGTCGTTCGACGCGAAGCGGAGGGGGAGTTGTTCGACTCGTCCTGCGCGCTCCACGAAGATCGAGTCCGGGCCGTTGACCATGATTTCCGTGATGGAGGCGTCTGCCAGGAGTGGTTCGAGTACGCCGAGGCCAAGGGCCTCGTCCACTACGCGGCGGATGAGCTGGGAGCGCTCCGATGTGGAGAGGACCGGGCCCTCTCGGCTGATGATGTGGCCCATGACGCGTTCGAGGCGGACTCGGCGGTCCGCCGTGGTGAGGGACGACATCTCGGCGAGGTCGATCTCTTCGAGGAGCTTGGAGCGGTAGACGGCCACGAGGCCGTCGTCGCGGCTGGGGCCGCTGCCCTCGCCGTGGTCGTTCGGGGTCGCTATGCGGTCGCGGAGGCTCATCTTTCTCTCTCAGCTCCCGTCTTCGTTCTCGTCGTTGGGCATGGTGGCCGACTTCGTGACGGACCAGCCGGCGTCGACGAAGGGGAGCAGGGTGGGGACTTGGACGGTGACCTCCGCCGTTGTCGTGGTGCCGCCCCCGCTGAGGGCGACCTGGGCGTCGAGGCTGCCGTCCATCGCCGCCATGCCCGCGGCTTCGCCGCCCTCGCCCTGGGAGGCGACTCTCGCTGCCGCGCGGGCGCCGGATCCGGCCTGGTTCACGGCGTAGCCGACGAGGCCCAGCTGGATGGTGGCCAGGCCTATGAGGAGAAGGACGGGCAGGAAGCCGGCGAATTCGAGCATGGATACGCCTCGGTCGTCCATGGATGCACGACGGGCGTGAGGGCGTCGGGAGGGCTGAGCTCGTTGCTTTCTCACCCGTCCTCATCCCCCTCCTTCGCCGCGCCCGCCTCCCCGCTCACCTTCCATCCCGTGTCGATCCCGGGGAAGAACAGCGGCACCTCCGCGTCCACGTGGGCCTTCCACACCGACCCGTCGTCCGTGCAGGCCACCGTCGCGCCCTGCCACGCCGACGGCAGATGCTCCTTCGCTGCGGCCGTGCACGCCGCCGCTCCGCCCTCGCCCACCGCGTACGCCGCTGTCGCCGCCCGCGCCGCCTCGTCCGCCGCGTTTCCCGCGAGGGAGAACGTGTAGCCGTACAGCGCGCACTGCCAAAGGAGGCCCATCACCGCGAGCAGGAGCGGGAACATCCCGGCGAATTCGAGGGTGACGGCGCCTCGGTCGCCTCCGGCCCGCTTCCGGAGATTCAGCGCGCCCCGCTTGCTCGCGCCGGACGCCTCCGGGGCCACCAGGCCGAGCTCGCCCGCCAGCGCCCACAGCGCCTGTTTCACGGAGGACCTGCTGTCCAGGTCCTGCATGCGGCCCGCGTCGACCGCGCCCTGCAGCTCCTTGAAGTTGGCGGGGATGGCCGTACGGGCCACCCTCGTCCCCGTCACCCGTTCCACCAGCGATGGCTGGATGTCCGCGCCCTTGCCGTGGCGGTTGACGACCGTGAGCGTCTCCTCCGCCTTGCGGATCTGGAGACGGTCCCACAGGCGCACCATGCGCTTGGCGGCGCGTACGGAGACGACGTCCGGGGTGACGAGGAGGATCGCCTGGTCGGCGAGTTCGATGGCGGCCGCGCTCGCCCCGGTGACGTACGTACCGCAGTCGACGAGTACGACTTCGTAGCGGCTGCGCAGGGCGCTGAGCGTCTGGCGGGCCACCCGGTCGGTGATCTCCTCGCCCCGTTCGCCCTCGCCGGGGGCGAGGAGGAGGCCGATGCCGGTCTCGTGGGTGTAGACGGCGTCCTGGAGGACGCGGGGTGTGATGTCCGTGATCGTCGCGAGGTCGGCGATGGAGCGGCGGAACTGTACGTCCAGGTAGGAGGAGACGTCCCCGGACTGCAGGTCCAGGTCGAGGAGGGCGACGCTGCGGCCGGAGGCGCGGGCCGCGAGGGCTAGCTGGACGGTGGCCAGGGTTGTGCCGACGCCTCCCTTGGACCCGCTCACCGCGACGACGTGCCCGCCGCCGGGGGTGTCCCCGGAACCGGCATAGATCTCCATGCCCGCGCTGCCCAGGTGTCTGCGCATCCCCGCCGACCAGGCTGCCGCCGCGTGCACCCGCTCGGCGAGCGCGTCGTAGGCGAGCGGGAAGCCGACGATGCCGCGTGCGCCGGAGTCCATCGCGGCCGTCAGGAGGCCCGGGCTCGTGTCGGCGGTGATCAGGACGACGCCGACCGCCGGGAAGCGCAGGACGAGGTCGCGGATCAGGTCGAGGGCGGGGACGGGGCCGATGCGTTCGTGGATGAGGACGACTTCGGGGAGCTCGTCGATGGACTCTGCGCCGAGGCGGGCCAAGGTGTCGAGCAGCGCCGTCGAGTCCGCCACCGGGAGCGCGGGCTCTGCGTTCGGCAGTTGTCCGGTCAGCGTCGAGAGTGCTCGGGCTGCGTCCATGTCCCCTACGGCGGGGAGGATGCGGGTTGTCATGCGACGCTCCCGGGGGCATCGGTGCCGGGGTGGGTGGCCCGTTCGTGCGCGCTCGGCAGTCGGCGCTGACTAATGGGGCTTTCCCGCCCACCCGCCCGAGCACCCCGCGTCGGTTCCTGGGCGAACAGGCTCTCCCAGCCACCCGCCCGGTTACCCCGCATCATTTCCCGGGCGAACAGGCTCTCCCGCCCACCCGCCCGATTGCCCCGCATCATTTCCCGGGCGAACAGGCTCTCCCGCCCACCCGCCCGATTGCCCCGCATTGCCTCCTGGGCGAACAGGCTCTTCCCGCCCGCCCACCCGAGCACCCCGCGATGCCGGGTAATCGGGTGGGCGGGTGGGAGAAATCCGCCGCACAGCGGTGGCCTTGGCCCGCCCACCCCGCGATGCCGGGTAATCGGGTGGGCGGGTGGGAGAAATCCGCCGCACAGCGGCGGTCTTGGCCCGCCCACCCCGCGATGCCGGGTAATCGGGTGGGTGGGTGGGAGAAATCCGCCGCGCAGCGGTGGCCCTGGGTGCCTGCTCACAGCCGCCCGAGGGAGAACTCCGCCGCGCAGCGGCGGTTCAGACGTGCGTCGCCTCATCCGCGGGGCCCCCTACTTGTCCTCGTCGAGTGTGTAAGTCCGGTCACCCCGCGGGATGGCACTCTCCTCGCCCTGACCGACCAGGGCGAGGCGCACATGCGTGGCGAACGACTCCGCGTACGCGACGCGCTGCGCGTCCGCCGTGTCGAGGGCGAACGTGATCGGCACGGCCTCCGTCGCCGTACGGCGGCTGCTGCGGTCGTCCTGGTCAGGGTCGAGCGCCGTCAGCTTGCCCACGTCGATCACCTTCGCCGACTCGACGATGACCTTCGACTGGTCCTTGGCGTTGTCGGTCTCGCCCTTGAAGGTGGCGTAGATGTTCACCGTCGCCCCCGGCGTGATCTTCCCCGCCACACCCGTGGCCGCGTCGATCATGATGGCGATCTCCTGCTGCCCGGGTTCGAGTTCGGGACGGTTGACGATCATGTCCGTCTGGAGCAGCGAACCCTTTCGCAGCTCCGTCACCGCGATCTTGCCGCGCACCTGGCGGAGGTCGGTGACCGCGTTGTCCGAGAGCCAGCGCTCCGGCATCTCGACCTTCTCGAACTGGTCCGCGCTGAGCTCCTTATAGGGGGCGATGTCCCCCTTGAGCTTGTACGCGGCCACCTCGGGCCCCACCTTCGAGTTCACGTCCCGGATCACCGACAGGACGCCCGCGAACGCGCCGAACGCGGCCAGGACCGACAGGACCAGCAGGATGACGCCGCGGCGCTGGCGTGAGTTCATGGAGCGGACTACCTCGATCGGTGCGGATGGCTACGGACAGTGATCGGTGTGGTGCGCGTTCAGTTCGGGTTCGAGTTCAGGTTCGAGTTCGGGTTCGTACCCAACTGGGCCCGGCCTTACGTCCCGCCTCGCGGCAGCGCCCGTACAGCGGAAGCGGAAGCAGAGGCAGAAGCAGGCGCCCCGCGTTCAGGAGGCGGCGGCAGTGGCGCGGCGCAGAAGCCGCAGCGGTCGCCGATGAGTTCGAGGCCGCACCAGTGGCAGTCGTCCCGCCGGACGGACGACACCAGTTGGTAGAGCAGGGAGATGTCGGGGATCGCCGCGGCGAACTCGACGAGCTTGCCCGTCGCCCACCAGCGCGCGGACTCCACGGGAAGGCGCGCCTCCGATACCCCCTGCGTACGCCACGCCGGAGCGAGCGTCCCTGTGACCCAGTCCGACGCCAGTTGCCCGGTGGCGTACAGCATCTTCGTGCCGAATCCGGGGCCGGGGAGCGTCGCGTCACCCGTCACCTTGATCAGCTGGGGGCGCGGCGTCGCGAGGACCGCGAACTGGGCGCCCGGCACCCAAGACTTGGCGTGCGACTGGAGGGTGACCGGGACCCGGTCCAGCTTGGCCACGGAGCCGAGCAGGGCGCCCGCGTAGATGTAGTGGGAGAGGAGCCGGGCCGCCGACGCGAGCACGCCGGGGCTGAAGTCGCAGATCGACAGCTGGCGGAGCTGGAGCGCGAGGACCGCGAGGCCGAGCGGCGGCAGGTCGGGGCGGAGGATCGCGATGCGGTCGCTCTCCAGGACGGAGCGGATCGCGTGCATGCGCTGCACGACGGCGGGCGGCGCCGACGCGGGGCACAGGATGATCACATAGCCGTGGTGCTCGATGAGCGTGTGCATCTCGGTCAGCGCCTGGTCCAGGGAGTACGTCCGTGACGACTGGACGGCGCTCTGGAGGACGGCCGCGGACGGGGTGTGCCGGTCGGGCGACGGCAGCACCAGGTCAGGGCCTGTGACGGCTATGGCGGTCGGCATGCGTACACCCCCCGGGGTTCGTGCACTTCTGCCTCAGCACCATATCCAGGTCAGCGCCACCTCAACACCCAACTTCCCACTGTTCACATCGAGGTTGGCCGGACTGCCGGGGTCCAAGTGGTGCCAGAGGTCTTGACAACTCAATTGGTCTGGACCAGCTTGTACGACCACTGGACCAGGTCGTACGAGGTTGTACGAGCAGCCGTACGAGGTTGCACGAGCAAGTGAGAGCTCTCCGAATGCCCCAACTCCCCCCACCGGAGGCAGAAGTGGACCACGCACGCGGCAGTAGCGGCAGCAGCAGCGGCAGTACACGCAGGAAGGCAGGTTCTGTCATCGGTCTGGCAACGGCACTCGCCCTGGCACTCACCGGCCTGCTGACCGGCGGCGCGGACAACGCCGACGCCGACACCCGCGCAGTGCCCAAGCATGCGGTGACCGGCTACTGGCAGAACTTCAACAACGGCGCCACGGTGCAGAAGCTGAGCGACGTACAGGACGAATACGACATCATCGCGGTCTCGTTCGCGGACGCGACAAGCACCCCGGGCGAGCTGGCCTTCAACCTCGACTCGGCCGGGCTCGGCGGATACACCGTCGACCAGTTCAAGGCCGACATCAAGGCCAAGAAGGCGGCCGGGAAGTCCGTGATCCTCTCGGTCGGCGGCGAGAAGGGCGCGGTGTCGGTCAGCGACTCGGCGTCCGCGACCGCCTTCGCCGACTCGGCGTACAAACTCATGCAGGAGTACGGCTTCGACGGCGTCGACATCGATCTGGAGAACGGGCTCCACTCGACGTACATGTCGCAGGCGCTGAAGTCCCTCGCCGGGAAGGCCGGTTCCGGGTTCGTCCTGACCATGGCGCCGCAGACGATCGACATGCAGTCGACGTCAGGCGAGTACTTCAAGACGGCGCTCGCGGTGAAGGACATCCTCACGGTCGTCAACATGCAGTACTACAACAGCGGTTCGATGCTGGGCTGTGACGGCAAGGTCTACAGCCAGGGCTCGGTCGACTTCCTGACCGCGCTCGCCTGCATCCAGCTTGAGGGCGGTCTTTCCCCGTCGCAGGTCGGCATAGGTGTGCCGGCCTCGGCCAAGGCCGCGGGCGGCGGCTACGTCTCGCCGTCCGTCGTGAACCAGGCCCTCGACTGCCTGGCGAAGGGCACCAGCTGCGGTTCCTTCAAGCCGTCCAAGACGTACCCCGACATCCGGGGCGCGATGACCTGGTCGACGAACTGGGACGCCGCCGACGGCAGCTCCTGGTCCAAGGCGGTGGGCCCGCACGTCCACGGCCTGTCGTAACCCGGAAGCCCCCACTTCCCGGACAGACCGCAGCGCCGCCGCTCCCCCGGCGGCGCTGCTGTTCCATCAGCCCGACTCGTCCCCTACCAGGGCAGGTCGCGCACCTGCTGCACGCACAGGACGAGGAAGAGCAGTCCGGCCGCCGCGAGCATCACGTTGCTCAGCAGGCCGTTGCGCCATTCCTTGGGCGTACGCGAGGTGTTGAGCAGCCAGAGCAGCGTGAGCGCGAGGAACGGCATGAAGAACGCGCCGAGCACGCCGTAGGCGACGACCAGGCCGAACGGCTGGTCCAGGAAGAGCAGGCCCATCGGCGGGAAGGTGAGCCACAGCAGGTACGCCCGGAAGGGGACCGACTTCTCCCGCTTGCCTGCCGCGACCTCCTTGACCATCTCGTCGGCAGCACCCTGATCTTCCTCGACGGCCTTCGCGGCTCCCGAAGCGTCCCGCTCGCGCCGCAGCCGCTCCACGAAGTCCGCGAACATCAGGCTCACGCCGTGCCACACGCCCATCAGGGCCCCGAAGGACGTGGCGAAGAACCCGATCAGGAAGAGGTTCGCGGTGACCGCGCCGAACTTGTCCTCAAGGACGTTGCCGAGGTCGATGAGGCCCCTGTCGCCCGAGGTGAGAGCGATGTTCGTGGAGTGCAGGAGCTCGGCACCGATGATCATCATCGCGACGACGAAGATGCCGGTGGTGATGTAGGCGACGCGGTTGTCGAGCCGCATGACCTTGAGCCAGCTGATGTCGGTCCAGCCCTTGGAGTTCACCCAGTACCCGTACGCGGCCATGGTGATGGTGCCGCCGACGCCGCCGATCAGGCCGAGCGTGTAGAGCAGCGATCCGTCCGGCAGGGCGGGCACCAGGCCCTTGACGGCGTTGCCGAGGTCGGGGGCGACGCGGATGGCGACGTACACGACGATCAGGAACTTCATGCCGATGACGACCGTCATGACCTTTTCGAAGACGGCGTACCGGTTGAACCAGACGAAGGCGAGCCCGAGCAGGCCGCAGAGGATCGCCCAGAACTTCAGGCTCGGCCCTTCCGGGAAGAGCGCGACCAGCGGCAGGGCACTGGACGACATGGCCGTGGCGCCGTAGACGAAGCCCCAGATGACGACGTAGATCGCGAAGTACCAGGTGGTCCACTGTCCGAGGCTGCGCCAGCCCTCGAAGAGGGTGCGCCCTGTGGCGAGGTGCCATCGGCCCGTCGCCTCGGCCAGCGAGATCTTCACCAGGCAGCCGATGATCGCGGCCCACAGGAGCGTGTAGCCGAATTTGCTGCCCGCGATGAGCGTCGCGACCAGGTCGCCCGCGCCGACACCCGTCGCGGCGACGACGATGCCGGGGCCGATGTACTTCCAGCTCGCCTTGCGGAGCCGGGGTGCCGCGTCTCCCGTGGCAGCGTCGCTGCCTGTCGTTTCAGCCATGCCGATCAAGAAACCGCATGGCGGCGCGCGGCACAAGGGGTTGGCCGAAGACAGCGTTGACCGGAGCATGCCAGGCCTCCACGATGGGCCCGCGCAACCCGCACCGCCCAACCGGTACGCACAAAACCCGCACACCCGCACACCCGCACCGCGCAACCCCGCACCGCGCAACCCGCACCGCACGCGTCGCACTGAACCACCCCCCCACCCCTCAGGAGACTTCATGCGACTTCGCATACGCGGCAGAAGATCCGCCGCCCTCGCAGCCCTTCTCGCCGTCGCCGTGGCGGCGCCCATCACCGCCAACGCCTCACCCGACTCCGCCGACCGGACCGCCTCACGCAGCACGACCGAGGCCGCGACCGCGGCCGACAACGAAACGCGCCAGTACGAGATCCCCCTCAGCGACGACAAGGCCGCGCGCACCGCGCTCGCCCGCACCGGAATCGCCATCGACGAGGTCGACGCCCGCACGGTGGTCGTCTCCGCCGACGGCCGCGAGGCGGCCGGGCTACGGGACGCGGGCTACGAGCTCAAGGCCCTGGCCGGACCTCCGAAGCGTACGAACGGGCTGCCGGTGGAAGCCAAGGACTTCCCGCCCGCCGACGCGAAGTACCACAACTACGCCGAGATGAACGCGGAGATCGACCAGCGCATCGCGGCCCATCCGACCCTGATGAGCAAGAAGGTCATCGGCAAGTCCTACTCGGGCCGTGACATCGTCGCCATCAAGATCAGCGACAACGTCTCCACCGACGAGGCCGAGCCCGAGGTCCTCTTCACCCACCACCAGCACGCCCGCGAGCACCTGACCGTCGAGATGGCGCTGTACCTGCTGCGCGAACTCGGCGACGACTACGGCACGGACGCGCGCATCAAGAAGATGGTCGACTCGCGCGAGATCTGGATCGTGCCGGACATGAACCCGGACGGCGGCGAGTACGACATCGCGACCGGCTCCTACCGCAGCTGGCGCAAGAACCGGCAGCCCAACAGCGGTTCGTCGAACATCGGCACCGACCTCAACCGTAACTGGAACTACAAGTGGGGCTGCTGCGGCGGCTCATCGGGCTCCACCGGTTCGGAGACCTACCGGGGCAAGGCAGGCGAGTCGGCCCCCGAGGTGAAGGTGGTCGCCGACTTCGTCCGCAGCCGCGTCGTCGGAGGCAAGCAGCAGATCAAGGCCGGCATCGACTTCCACACGTACAGCGAACTCGTCCTGTGGCCCTACGGCTACACGTACAACGACACGGGCCCCGGCCTGACCAAGGACGACCGCGACGCCCACGCGGCCGTCGGCACCAAGATGGCCGCGAGCAACGGCTACACGCCCGAGCAGTCCAGTGACCTCTACATCACGGACGGCACCATCGACGACTGGCTGTGGGGCAACCAGAAGATCTTCAGCTACACCTTCGAGATGTACCCGTCGTCCGCGGGCGGCGGCGGCTTCTACCCGCCCGACGAGGTGATCGAGCGGGAGACGAACCGCAACAGGGACGCGGTCCTGCAGCTCTTGGAGAACGCGGACTGCATGTACCGGTCCATCGGCAAGGAGCAGCAGTACTGCACCGGTTGAGCAGGTCAGGTCGGTTCAGGGGCCGTCCGGCGGCGGCCCCTGACGTCCGGCCCGTCAGTCGTCCATGAACACGATCCGCCGCGCCGGCTTCGCGGCGCCCGGAGCCGTGCTGCCCGACGTGCGCCCCGCGGGGACGGCACGCTCCCGGCCCCAGGCCCTGATCTCCTCGATCTGCTCCGGGTTGACCCTGCTCATCGGCACGGTGTTGGCGAAGGTGTCCAGGAGCAGCGAGGGCTTCAGGTTGGCGGCGCCGCCGTTCAGGAGTGCCTCCGCGCCCACGTCGTGCAGGGCCGACTCGATGTCGGAGCCCGCGAAGCCTTCGGAGAGGTCGACGAGCCGGTCCACCTGCTCGCTCTCGGGAGCGGTCTTCAGGTAGCGGTGGTGGTAGAGGGAGATGATCTCCTTGCGCTCCTCGGCGTCGGGCAGGTCCACGAAGAACAGCTCGTCGAAGCGGCCCTTGCGCAGGAGCTCGGGCGGCAGGCTGCGTACGTCGTTGGCGGTGGCGACGACGAAGGCGCGCGACTGGGACTCCTGGAGCCAGAAGAGGAACTGGCCGATGATGCGCTGCGGTACGCCCGTGCCGTCGTCGCGGCCCGCGAGGCCCTTCTCGATCTCGTCGATCCACAGGATGCAGGGCGCCACCCGGTCGGCCATCGCCAGGGCCTCCCGGAACCGGCCCTCCGACTCGCCCAGGTACTTGCCGTGGATGCTGCCCATGTCGAGGCGGTAGAGCGGGAGCCGCCACTCGTGGGCGATGGCCTTCGCGGAGAGCGACTTGCCGCAGCCGGGCACCCCGACGAGGAGCACCCCGCGCGGCGGCCGCAGTTCGGTGCCGCGCAGGTCGGCGTGCATCAGCTCGTGCTTGCGGCGCAGCCATTCGCGCAGGCTGCCCAGGCCGCCGATCGAGTAGTCGCTCTCCCGCAGCGCCACCCGCTCCAGGCCGGTGAGATCGCTGAAGATCCGGTCCTTGGCCTGGGCGAGCCCGAGGACGTCCGCCTCCTTGATCGAGCCCTTGGCCGCGATGGTGGCCATCAGGTTGACGCACTCGGCCTCGGTGACGCCCCGCAGGAACTCGGCCGCGCGCCGCGCGTCCTCCTCGCTCCACTCGATGGGGATGTGGCCCCTGTGGTCACTGAGGAAGCTGCTGAGGATGCCGTACATCTCGTCGGCGTCCGGCAGATCGAGGTGCAGGCTCATGCCGAGGCGTTGCAGACCGCTCCAGATGGGGGTGTCCGTGATGAGGATGATGCTGCCCATGTTGCTGTCGGCGAGCCGGGCAAGCTCGGCCACGTGCCGGGTGATCGGGGTGTCCGCCTCCAGGCCGTCGGGGTCGACGAACACCACCGTGGCGTTGGCCCTGCTGGTGAACTGGGTGGCGGCGAACTCCATGGCGCCCGTGAGCGAACGGTCGTCCATCACCGGCGAGTTGGTCCGCAGATCACGCAGGCCCGTGGCCCTGGTGTAGATCCAGAACGGCATGCTGCTGCGGCGCGGCTGGGTGGCGGACTCACGCAGCAGGCTCAGGGCGCGCTGCTGCTCGATGGTGCGCATGCCGATCACCGGCACGCGCGCGGAGATGTAGCTGTCGAGGTGGTGCAGGCTCTCGGCGTAGTTCGACATACGGATTCGGGCCTTCGCGGGAGTGGGCGGGGTGGGCCGGGTCTTTCGGGGGGCTTCCGTGGCTCTTTCGGTGCTCTTTCGGGGCTCTTTCGGTGCTCTTCCGGGGTGCGCGCTCGTCAGTCGGGGATCACTCGGCGTCGGGGCGTGGCTGCCGGGTCGTACGCCCAGGGGTCCGGGCGGGCGCCCGTGGCGGGAGGCGGCGGGCCTTGGGCAAGGACTCCGGTGAGGGCGTTGTCGCGCAGGGTGCGGCGGCGTTCCTCCAGGCCGCGCGGGTCCCCGCCCCGCCGTACCGCGTCGTCGATGAACCGTTCCAGCTGGTCCTGAAGCTGCGGGATCTGCCGGTCGACCAGCTCGGTCATGGCCGTGCGCAGCTTCTGCGGGAGTCCGGGGTGGCCCGCCATGGCACGGACGCTCTGGAGTCCGGCCCTCGCCTGGGCCAGCTCCCTGCCGAAGGAGAACTCGTCCTGCGCCGACCCCATCGCGAGCGTCAGCTTCCCGGCCCAGGACGTGAGCCGCCGGTCGAGCGCGCTCCCGAGGTGGCCCGTGAGCCGCTGGACCGTCGCCCCGTCGTACTGCTCCTCGGTGATCGCGGGCAGCCCGGCCGGGTCGACGTCATCGAACTCGGCCCAGCGGCGCAGGAACTCGACCCAGGCCTGGTAGGCGCCGCCGTCGCCCCACAGTCCGCTCACGCGGAGCTGCCGGGGCGCCGTACGAAGGTCTCGCCGGGCGGCAGCGGCTCCCAGTCAGGCAGCTCCTCGGCGACCCGGCGGAGCCGGTTGGTGACGCGCTCGCCCTGGGTCTTGCCGGTGGCGGCCCACGGGGACTGGGGCTTCTGGCTCCCGTTCTGGCTCTGCTTCTGGCTCTGCTTCTGGTTCTGGCTCTGGCTCTGGGCGTCCGGGGACTGCCGGGGCTGCGGGGGAACGCTCATCGCTGCTTCTCCTTGGCGACGGTGCGGCCCTCGAAGGGCGAGCCGCCCTGGGTCGCGGTGGCAAGAGACGTGATCAGCTCGCGGCACTCCGACTCCACCAGATCGGCGGCCCGGTACTTCTCGTACCAGTCGGTCAACTCGGCTGATGCGCCGCGCAGTTGATGGAGCGAGTCCGTCTTGGCGCGCTCCAGGAGCTGGCGCGCGTTGTCCTGGTTGCGCTTGGCCGCCTGCGCGCCGTTGTAGAGGAAGAGCCCCCATACGCCGCCGGTGATCGCGGCGGCGACGAGCGCGAAGCCGATGTTGATCGCCCCGATGAGGAGCAGGATCCCCGCGACCACGGCGATCAGCGGCGCCACCTTGCGGCCCATCGGGTACGCGAGCGAGGCGATGAACGGAGCCATGTGCTGGTCCCAGTGGTCCGCGAGGGACTTCTCCAGGTCGGCGAGCGGCCGGGTGAACGATCCTGACCACGGCGGCAGGTGGAAGGTCTGCGCACCGACGGTGTGCGCCGTGCCGAACTGCGCCGCCACGTCCTGCGGGACCGACGCGCGGTAGTCGCGCGTGAAGCCCGTGTGCGCCTGGAAGAACCATTCGTTGCAGGCGGCGACGGCAAGGCGCTGGGTGGCGGCCGAAGTACCGATCGCCGTCGGGTTCAGCGCCGCCGTAGTCTGCACGGTCAGATAGTCGAGCGTCTCCTCGTACGACGCGGAGTCCGCGTCGGAGGCCTGGCGGGCCGCGATGACGTCGCCGTCGTGGCCGACGACCGCGTGGTTGAAGGCGAGATCGCGGCGCAGGGGCAGCTCTTCGTTGTCGTACTCGGAGACGAGCCGGTCGAGGATGTCGTCCACGGCGTCCTCGAGGCGGTCCGACGGAGCGAACTCCCGCTCCATGATGCCCCGGTACTTGTCGAGCACGGCCTCCTGTGCTCGCGCGGAGCTATAGGCCGAGTCGAGGTAGGGCCACTGCGGGGAAACCGCCGAGAGGAGCGGGAAATCGGCCTTGGCGGACGGCTGGCGCAGCGAGTCGATCTCGTCGCGCCACCGCGTGACCTGCCGCGTCTGCGACTGCGCGTCGTCGGCCAGGTGCTCGCGCCAGCCCGCAAGGGTGTCGGTGAGCAGCTCACGGCCGACGAGGCCGAAGGCGCCCTGAGCGATCGACTCCAGGATGACCGCGAACTCCCTGCCGAGCGCCGCGGGGTCCTGGGCGAGGAGGTAGTGCCGCAGCCAGCGCACCGCGGACTCCTTGCGGCCCTGGCGTCGCAGCACGAGCGCGAAGAAGAGCGAGGTGCGGTCCGGGGAGCGCCGGAAGGCCTCCTCCACGCCGCGCTCGCACAGCAGCCGGTCGTCGGCCGACCAGGAGGCGAGCGCGACCAGTGCGGGCGCCAGCCAGTAGCGGGGCGTCTGGATCATCAGCTGGTTGCTGACCATGCGGACGTTTTCCTCGGACACCAGGCCCACGTCGAAGGCCTGGAGGATGCCGACCGCGGTGCGCCGCACCGTCTTGTGGTGGCCGAACTCGTGGTCCACCTGGTCCTGGATGACGCCGATCCGGGTCTCGGCGCGCTGCACGTTGGCGGTGAACTCGGCCTGTTTGACGAACGCGAGGAACTCGTCACGCAGTTGCTGGAGTTCGCCGCGGGTCTGCTGCTGCTGGTGGTCGACGGTCGCCACCTGGCCGGACACCGAGCTCACCTGCTCGCCGAGCCTGACCACGAGGTTGCTGACTTCCTGCACCTGCCGACGCAGCGTGTAGTCCACCTCGGACATACGGGTCTCCGATCACACTGATCTGTTCTGTGGTTGGGGCTGTGTGTGGTGCGGTCGTGCTCGCGCTCAGGGACGCACGACGAAGCTCAGGGACGTACGACGGCGCTCAGGGGCGTACGACGGTTCCGTCCGCGAGCACGGGGAGGATCAGGCCGCCGTCGTAGACCTCGATGTACGCGTATCCGTCGGACCTGGCCAGCATCCTGGCCTGCGCGAACGGCTCCGGCATCGGTTCGGCCGGGGCGAAGTGCCGCAGGATGACGTGGAAGAGGTTGAGGACGTGGTCGATGTAGGGCGGGCCCAGGTGGCAGCGGGCGACGAGCCCGAGCGGCACGTCTCCGTACGCCGTCCGGTACTCGTCGCCGATCCACTCGGCGAGCTGCCGCCGCGCCCCCTCGTCGAGCCCCGCGTCAAGGCGGGTCACGGCGTCCAGGAGGGGCCGCGCCCGTGCCCGGTACAGCTCGCGGTTCGGGCCCGCGGTGCCGGGAGCCCGAGTGGTGCGCTGATCCTTGCCCAGGCCGGGCGTGAGCTGCTGACCGGTCTGCACGATCCGCCGAGGTCGCTCGATGTGCCCCATGTGTCCCCCGAGAGTCATGGGTGGTGAGCCGACGCGTGGCCGGCAGAGTGGTACGTGAAGAATGAAGAATAGTGACGCCACGTCAATAGTGCGACCTCACAGGCACATTGGCACGCCCTCGACCCAACGGCGGCCTGAAGACAACCTGTTCACGACCAGCACCGGGACTGTGGCTGGCCGCGGGCACTGTCAGACTCTCCGCCATGGGGACGATCTATGCGCTCTTGGTGGGCATCAACGACTATCCGCAGCAGATGGCGACACCGCTCACCGGATGCGTCAACGACACGAGGGAGGCCGGGCGGCTGCTCGCCGACCGCGCGGGCGAGACGGCGGACGTACGGGTCCTGTTGAACGCCGATGCCACGACGGCCGCCGTCACCGAGGCGATCGAGCGGCACCTGGGCGCGGCGGGGCCCGGGGACACGGCGCTGTTCTGGTTCTCCGGGCACGGCACACAGTCGCGCGCGACGGGCGCGGACCTCCTCGTCGAGGCGACGGGCCGCAACCAGGCCCTCGTCTGCGTGGACGGCCCGCTGCCCGACAAGCGTCTTGGCGCCCTGCTCGACGCGGTCGCCACACGGGGCGCGCACACCGCGGCCGTGCTCGACTGCTGCTACGCCGGGGGTGCGACGCGGGACTCGGAGCTGACGGCGCGCTATGCGCCGCCGGGGGCGGACTGGGACTGGGACTCAGGCTCGGGCTCGGAATCGGAATCGGACTTCGCGGGGGCGGAGGGCGCGGGGGCGCGGGATGCCGTGGTTCCCGAGGGGGCCGCGCGTCATGTGCTGCTCGCCGCGAGCAGGCTCAACCAGCGTTCCTACGAGGGGTACTTCGCGGGCCGCAGGCAGGGCGCCTTCACCCACGCGCTGCTCGGTGCCGTACGCGATGCGGGCAGGGAAGCGACGTACCGGGAGCTGCTCTCCGCCGCCGACGCACGCCTCCAGCGTTCCGGAGGCGGACAGCAGCCGGTGCTGCATCCGGCGGAGCCCGGCGGCGTCGCGGACCTGCCGTTCCTGGGCGGCTCGGTCTCGCGCGCGCCGAGCCCCTACCTGCTGCGGTACGGGACCGAGGGCTGGGAGGTGGACTGCGGCAGCGGGCACGGGCTGCGAGAGGGGGCAGAGGGTGCGGGTACGGAGTTCACCGTGCTGCCGAGCGCCGGCGACGGTGGGGTCGTCCGGGCGCGGGCCGTGCACGGTCACCGCACGCTCGTCGACCCCGTGGACTGGGCGCCGGTCGCCGCTCGGGTCTATCCGGTGGCGCTCTCGGCGCTCGCGCTGGCGCCTGCGACGGTTGCCGTGGCAGGCGCCGACGCCGGGCGGGCGCTGCGGGAGACGCTGGCCGTGTCGCCGCTGCTCCGGGTCGTCGAATCGCCCATGGAGGCCGGGGATCTGCACTTCCGGGTCGAGGTGCGGGGTACGGCGGCGCATGTGCTGCGGAGGGACGGGTCGCCGTTCGTGGAGCCGCTGCCGCTGCCGCTGGTGGACGCGGGGCGTGTCGCGGACTGCCTCGTCCACCTCACGCGCTGGCATCAGCTCCGGGATCTCACCTCTCGGCCCTCGCTCCTCGACGGGCTCGTGCGGGTGGAGATCAAGCCGTGGGATGCGCGGAACGAGCCGGGGGCGGAGCTGCTGCCCGACGGGGGCGGGGAGATCGTCTGCCCCTATGTGCCGGGGCCCGGTGGGCCGGAGAGCCCTTGGGTCTCCATCCGGCTGCACAACCGCTCTCCCGATCGGCCGCTGTGGTGCATGCTCCTCGACCTCACGGACGGCTACCGGAGTGACGCCGAGCTCTATCCGGGGCACTTCATCGCTCCGGGGCACACGGGGTACGCGCTCGATGATCAGCCTGTGCGGCTTTCGTTGCCGGTGGGGCGGGAGGCTGTGGGTGGGGCCAGTGCGCGGGACTGGTTGAAGCTGGTTGTGGCGGAGGGGGAGCTGAATACTGTGCCGTTCCATTTGCCCGCGTGGGGCGCGGGGGCTTCTTCCCGTTCCGGGGGGCTGGTTTCCGGTGATGGTGTTCTGCGGTTCTCCGGGCCCCAAGAGCCGGGTTTTAGCCGGGACTTGGGGCGGGTGGGGGGCGCGTCCACTCCTGGGCTCTGGGCTACTCGGACGATTCCGTTGCGGACTGTTGTGCCGGGGTAGGGCGGGCCCTGCGGGGCCATCCCCAATCCCGCCCCTTCCCGAAACCATGGGGCTTCGCCCCCTGGACCCCCTTACAAGATGTCCTCAAACGCCGGACGGGCTGAACTCCCGTTACTGCCCCAAGTGTGTGAATCCCGCCCACCCGCTCAAGTCGTCCGCATCGACACCCCGCGCCCTCTCCGCCAGCAACGGCGGCAATCCCGGCGGGAGTTCACGGTCCGGGTCCAGGATCCACAGCTGGGCCCGCCTCAGCGCCCTCGCCGGGGTCTCGCCCTCCTCCCGCAGGTAGTGGTGCGTGAGGAACATCAGTACCGATGTCGCGTCGTCCGGCACCGGCCACAGTGAGCCGATCACCGACCGCGCGCCCGCCACGAGGAACGCCGTCGAGAGGGTGTACGCCTCGTTGTGGCCACGTCCGGACACGTGGCTCCGGCAGGCGGCGAGCAGCACGAGGCCGAGGCGGCCGCGGCCCCCGCCGCTCAGTGCCTCCGTCAGTTCCTCCGCCGACAACTCGCCCCCGTGCAGGGAGAGATACGCGCTGCCGCGCGCCGCGGCCCGCCCCGTGACCGACGCGTGGCAGGCCAGGTGCAGTACCCCGCCGCTGTCCTCATCGCCCGCCCGCAGCCAGGACACGACCTCCGCCGGAGTGCCCGCCCCGTCCGACCGCCCGCCGGAGCGGCCCCCGAGGAACTGCCCCGAGGGGTAGAAGACCCGCTGCACGGCGTCGGCCTCCTCGCCCGCGTACCGCAGGTCCCCCGTGGGGTTGCCGACGACCAGTGCGCGCCCGGTGTGCGGGACGGCGGTTCTGGCGGCCACGTCGCAGAGCAGCCGTGCGGAGGCCGCGTACGAGATCTCCGCGTCCTGCAGCGCGTACCGGCGGCTCCCGTCGCCCACCTGGTCCCACGCCGCGTGCCAGGGGACCAGGCCGAGCGCGCCCATCGGGACGAGCACAAGGCGCGGCACCCTGCCGGGTTTCCGGGGCGCCGCGAACGCGTCGAACAGCGGCCGCATCGCCGCGTACCAGGCCCAGCCGCAGAGGCGGTCGAGCCGGTCGCGGTGGGGCCTCGCGGCGGGCGGGGCGGCAGGGGCGTAGCCCGGCACCGGGCCCATGTCGCGGGCGCCGTCGCCCGCGGGCACGTACGTGGCGAGTGGGCCCGCGTCCTCTCTCAGCTTGGGCAGCGGTACGGAGTGCACGTCGCCGCCGTTCGTGACGACGACCGCCGCGCCGCCCCCGTCGTCGGACGCGGGCACCAGGTAGATCAGCGCGTCCTTGCCCAGGGTGCGAAGGGCGGTGGCGATCTCGGCGGGCGTGGGCGGGTCGAGCAGCCGGTCCTGCGGAGTGCCTTCGCCGGGCGGCGCCTCCTCGCCGGTGAGCGCGGGGAGTACGCGGCGGCGCAGGGCGCTGGGCACGGACAGGGGGGCCTGCGCGGCGGAGAGCGGGTCCGGGGCCTGATCGGTCGCGGCGCCCGCTTCGCGCCACTGGGCCGCCAGATCCTCACGGCCGACCGCGACGAGCCGCTCCGGCACGGTGCTCGACGTGGTCGCCGCGTGCAGGACAAGTCCCCGGCAGGCGTCGAGCGCCCGTACCGCCTCTTCGGGGGCGTTGTCGCGCAGGCACCACGCGGCGACTTCGAGCGCCGCCCCTGTGGCCTTCTCCGCGGCCTGCGTCGCGTGCTCGGTGCCGGACTGGAGCAGCGCGGCCCAGGCGTGACCGCGCAGGGCGTCGAGCCCGATGCGGCGTGCGTGCGCGCGGTCACCGGCGTGCAGCGAGTCACGGGTGCGGTAGGCGCGCGCGAGACCGAGCCCGGTGGAGGCGTAGAGGCGGTGCTCGGGGCCGCCGACCACGCCGTAGGCGTACTCCAGCATCTCGACGCCCCGGGTGAGATGGCGGTCGCGGGCGCGCGGGTCGCGCTGGATCGCGGCGAGCGCGCAGTGGCCCGCGCCCAGGCAGTTGGCGTACCGCAGCTTGCTGTCGCTGCCCTCGTCGACCAGGTCGTGGGCCTCCTGGACCAGCTCCATCGCCTCGGCGAGATCGGCGGGGTCCTGGGTCTTCCCCGCCCGTACGAAGCGGGCGATGCCGCTGTCGCCGAGCACCCAGGCCCGGTGGTCGCGCGGCAGTTTGGCCGCATCCCTGCGCAGCTTCGCGGCGGTGGGCCTGCCGACCAGAGGCGGGGCCGGTGGCTCGCCGATCCCCTCGGCGAAGTCGTCGCGGACCATCCGGTCGAGCTCGATGAGCGTCCACAGTTCGGCGCGGGAGGGGTCTTCGGGGTCGAGCCCGGCGTGCACCTCCATGACGACGGCGATGTTCCGGTCGGCGGCGGCGATGTCACCGCGCCGGATCGCGGCCTGGGCGTCGAAGGATGCCTGCTGCGCGTCCATGACCCGGCGCTTGTGCGGGGAGAGACCGGGACGGTCGCGCAACTCACGCCACTGGGCGCGGGCCGCCTCGACGTCGTCCGCGCCGCCGCCGGTCTGCCCCCGGTGGCTGGTGGCCATGATCCTGGCGAAGTCGAGCCCGTGTTCCTCGGACCCGCCGCCTGCCCGGGCGCCCGCGGCCTGCGCCTGCGCGAAGTGGTCGAGGACCGTGTCCATGCCGCTCCCGGCGCCCGCCATCTCGTCCGCCATCCGGGCCGCACCGGCCGCCATGTGCGCGGTGCGCTGCCACGCCGGGTCGTCCTTGCCGTGTTCGAGCGCGGCCGCCACCAGCTCGTCCTTCTGCGCCGCGCTGACGTGGTCGCCGTGCGGATCCAGGATTCTCAGGTGCGAGAGCAGCATGGCGGCGGCCTTCGCGCGGCCCGCGCCGGGTTCCACCTCGCGCCACCCGGCGTACATCTCGTCGAACACGGCCGCGAGGCGTTCGGGGCCCGCGCCCGCGAAGAGCCCGGGGAAGTCCTCGTCGGTTCCGCTGAAGTCGAGGAAGGTCCGGCCTTCGTCGATGTCGTTGAGTAGATCCCTGTACAGAGTGGTGAGTCCGTTGTCCTGCGGCGACGTCGTGCCGTCCTCCGGCTCCTCACCGTAGAACCGGGCCCAGGCGGCGAGGATCCGCGCCCCCTTCCGTACCTCGGCGTGCGCCTCCTCGTCCGCGAGGACGAGTGCGGCCGCCTCGGCGACGTCCGCGATGCGGCTCGGATCCGGGTCGGCGGCGTGGCGGGACTGCTGGCAGTAGCCGAGGAACATCGCCGTGGCCGTGACCTTGCCGTCCCGTTCGGGCCGCCACTCGGTGACCGCGCGCCGCATCAGGGCGATGCCCCGGTCGCAGCCCGCCGCGTCGCCACGGGCGCTCGCCCGCTCGTAGAGCAGCCGCCCGAATCCGTCGAGGAACTGCGGCAACAGCTGTTCCTCGGCACCGGGCCGTGCGAGGAGCGCGGTCAGCTCGACCTCGCCCGCCGCCGCGTGCGCCTGGTCCTTCCAGGTGGACCAGATCACGAAGCGGACGAAGAGGCCCCGGCTCTCCGCCTCCCCGGCCCACCACGGCTCTTCCCCGGTACGCCGGCGCGCGTCGCGGACCGCCGTGCCGAACGCCTCGCGCGCCTCCTCCAGTTCGTCCCGGTCGGCGGTCGCCCTGCCGTGCACGAGCAGCGCGATGCCCAGGCTGTGCCGGACGAGCGGCAGGTCGGTGCCGGGCAGCGCGGCTTCGAGCACCGCCTTGTAGTGCGCCACGGAGGCTGCCGCGTCCTCGACACCGCCGCCCAGCATGCAGCGTTCGAGCCGCAGGAAGCCCTGCACCTCCCACAGGTCGACGGACTCCTCGCTGCCCGCCTCCAGGATCTCGTCGGCGTCGGCGCAGCGGCGCACGGCCTCGTCGAGCAGGGCGGCCCGCTCCTCGTCCGGCGCGTCCTGCGGGGTTCGCGTGTACCGCTCCCTCGCGCAGAGGGCGAGCAGGTGGCGGCCCAGTGCGCGTGGGACGTCGTACGTGGGGTCGTCGGCGGACAGTGACTCGGTTCCGGAGAGCAGCAACTCCCAGCATTCGGAGAGGAGTTGGGGCGAGGGGGCGGTGTCGTACTGCAGAGCCCGCACGTGCGCGTACAGGATCCGCCACGCGTGCCACTCGTCGTCCGTGCCCGGCGCGGCGAAGGCCAGGGCGAAGGCTTCCGCCGCAAGCTCCAGGTCCGCGCCGTCCGGCTCACTCTCGGCCGCCAGGTGGATGCGGTAGCTCAGTTCGCCCGCGTACGCGCACAGCGCCGGCGCCTCTTGCGCGTCGGACGGCAGCCGCGCGATGTGGTCGAGGACCTCGTCGCGCTCGTCCTCCAGCCGCGGCTGTCTGTTCTCGTCGAGCACGGTGACCCTTACGTGTGGTGACCCTGGCGTGTGGAGAGCGCGCGGAGAGGGCTCTCAGGGCGTGGGCGCGAGGCGCGCATGGTACGGCTGGAGAACGGAGTTGAGCCATGCTTCGCCGTCCGTCGTGCCGAAGTCCACCGCGTCCCCCTCGACGGCCTCGACGGCTCCCTTCGGGCACCGGTCGCCGAAGAGCAGCACCGTACGGTCGCCCGGCTCGCGCTTCGACGACCAGACGAAGCCCTGCGCCCAGGGGTCGGTGTGGCCGCGTATCCAGTGCGCCCAGTCGCGCGTGTACGCGTAGTCGATCGCCTCGGTCTGGACGAGCCAGCTGTCCTGGTGGACGGCGGCCAGGTCCTGCGCGCTCATCAGCGACACCACGGTGACGTCGGTGGCGAGCCGGAGCGTGGAAAGGCGCCGCCCCTCGACGCTCACGCGCGGAAGCAGCCGTGGTCCGCCCGCCGGGTCGAACGGCAGGGAGCGCAGCAGGGTTTCGCACACCGCCGCCGCCGGGCTGAGGCCCACGTAGAGGTAGCCGTAGGGATCGCAGGACGTGCCGTCGAAGCGGCCGCCCCCGTACAGGCAGTGCGAGGGGCGCGGGTTGAATCCGGCGGGGTCGCGGCGCGATGAGTGCACGCGGTGCACGACCGTGCCGCGCTCCAGGGTGACCTTGGCGGGGGTGCCGGTCATGGTGTCGGGCGGGCGGTAGTTGGGCACGGCTACTCACCCTCCATCAAGAACCGTGCGGTGTCCGCGAGTTGCCGGTCACGGCCGGAACCCAGGAGCAGCGCGGGAGGTGTGCCGAGCCAGGCGTTGGCGGACAGCCACCAGTCGGCGGCGCCCCAGGGGTCGCGGTCGGCGGCCAGGACGGCGTTGATTTCGAGGACGACGAGCCAGGGCATCGCGTCCTCGGAGAACTGGAAGCGCGGCAGGCGTGGCAGACCGCCCGCGCCGGGCAGCCTGATCAGCTCGGGCGCGAACGGATTGCCGCCGTGCCGCAGCACCGTGTCGGCGTCCAGGGCGGGCGCGGCGAGCAGCCGTTCGCGGACCGGGCCGAGCACGGGGCCGACCATGCGGTGGCCGTCGATCAGGAGCACGGCGAGGTCCTCCACGCGAAATCCCTGGTAGTCGAGGTCCTCTACGGCCAGCCCTTCGAGATCGGCGTCCATGGTGAGCCGCGCCTCTCCCCCGGCGCCGAACTCCTCCGGCAGCCGCTCCCGCAGCAGCCCCGCCGCCCGGTCGGCCGCTTCCCTGCGGGCCGGCTCGTCGGCGTCCCTGGCGCGTACGACGTCGAGGAGCGCCGCGAGACGGTCACGGAGCGGCTGGTCGAGGTGGTCGGCTATGCGGTCCCAGAGCGCGGCGGCGGCCGCGAGCACGGCGTACGGATTCACGGGTTCCCCCTGACATGGTCTTCGCGGATCCCCCGGTCGGCGAGCCCGGCGAGCAGTCTCTCGATGAGGTCGGCGCGCGCATGGCGGCGGACGACGAAGTGGACGTCCCAGGCCGCGCCGCGGGCGAGTTCCGCCTCCACTGCCGCCCACAGCGCGCCGAAGCTCTCCAGCGGCGGGAGACCGCCGCGGCCCGCGCCGAGCAGCGGCAGGCAGATGGAGGTGAGGGGCGGATCGCTCGTGCGGGACTCCTCGGCGAGCAGCGCGAAGGCGCGGGCCACACCCCGGGTCACATCGGCGGGCTGCACGTCGTAGTCATTGGTCTCGGGCCGGGGCACGGCCACCGCCACGTGGTAGATCCGCCGGACGCCCTGGCCCGCGAGGGCGCCCGACGAAGTGGCGACGACCGTTCCCGGCTGGGCCGCCCGGCCCGGTACTCCGTGCCGGGCGGCCCCTACCCGTAACTCGTCGTGGACATGGTCCTCGACGAGTCCCCCCGTGGGGTCTTTGCGCGCTCCGGCCCTCCGCAGGGTCGCCGAGACCGACGACTTGTAGGCGGCGGGCAGCGCGAAGTACGTGTTCGACGGCGAGACGATGACGTCCACGTCCCGCAGCAGGTCCACCGAGTGGACGTGCACGGTGACGGTCACAGCGCGCCCGTGCAGCGAGAGGCGGAGCTCGCGGTGGGCCGCGGGCAGTCCGCCCGTCTGCTCACCGCTCTCACCCGGCACCCGGACCGCGATGCCGACGACCTGCTCGGCGATCTGCCCGAGCACCATCAACTCGTGGTGCTTGCGGAACCGTTCGACGCTGACCCCGTACACCTGGGCGGCCCTGCGGCGCCGGTCGGCGGGCGGCCAGTCGCGGGTGCCCTGGGCGAGGCCGAGGGTGTACTCGGCGGCGGTCTGGAGACTGCCACCGCCGATTCCGGCGACGGCGGCCCGCAACAGTCGCTCGACGGCCCCGAAGGACAACTCGCCGTCGGCTGCGGGCAGTTCATCGGCGATACGGATCAGCTCAGGCGTGTCCGTCTCACGCAGTCTGACGACGCCTGCCCTCCGCACCTTCCTCACCTCCTCGAGTACCAATCCGTGATCGGGCATGCGAGGAGGCGGTGACATGGCGGCAAGGATCCCACCGGCGTCACACCCCTCACAAGCCCGTTCCGTTCTCCCCTCGTCTTCCATTGGACCGCTGCCGCCGGTCGGACTCCGGGCACGCGCGGGGCGGAAACGGGTCGGGAAGACGAGTCGGGAAGACGAAAGGCGCCCCCGGCCGTTGCGGCC
>NZ_JBHTSF010000112.1:0-29049 GCF_042795295.1 Streptomyces sp. NPDC056486 | reverse complement strand
GGGCCCACAAGTGCGTTCAGGTCACTTCTGCTTCGCGGCGGCCTCCGCGCACTCGGCGCACGTGCCGAAGATCTCGACCGTGTGCGCCACGTTCGCGTACCCGTGCTCGGAGGCGATCGCCTCGGCCCACTTCTCGACCGCCGGGCCCTCGACCTCGACCGCCTTGCCGCACACCCGGCAGACCAGGTGATGGTGGTGGTCGCCGGTGGAGCAGCGGCGGTAGACCGACTCGCCCTCGTCGGTGCGGAGCACGTCGACCTCGCCGGCGTCGGCGAGGGACTGGAGCGTCCGGTAGACCGTGGTCAGGCCCACCGAATCGCCCTTGTGCTTGAGCATGTCGTGCAGGTCCTGCGCACTGCGGAACTCGTCCACCTCGCCCAGGGCCGCCGCCACCGCGGCGCGCTGCCGGGTGGATCGGCCTCGTACCGGGGGTCCCGCAGCTGTTGTCACAGGTGCCTCCTCAACTGAAAAACTCGCACGATCGCCCGCACATCTGTCATATCCCGTGGGGCCATTGTGCCAGCTCGCTCTCAGGCGGTGACCTCGTCCGCCGGGCGCCGCGCCTCGGGTACGCCCTTGGGGACGTCCGCCGTGCAGGTCGCGTCCGCGGCGGCCACGGTCCGTGCCCGGCGCCTGGCCAGGGGGGTCGCGAGCGCCGTCAGGACGACGAAGACACCGATCGCCATCAGGACGATCGTCGCGCCGGGCGGCACGTCCTGGTAGTACGACGTGACCGTGCCGGAGAGCGTCACGGCGGTGCCGATGACCACCGAGAGGATGAACGTCACCTTGAACGAGCGGGTGATCTGCTGGGCCGCGGCGACCGGCACCACCATGAGCGCGCTCACCAGGAGCAGGCCCACGACACGCATCGCGACGGTCACCGTCACCGCCGCCGTGACCGCGATGAGGAGGTTGAGGACGCGCACGGGCAGGCCCGTCACCCGCGCGAACTCCTCGTCCTGGCTCACCGCGAACAGCTGCTTGCGCAAGCCCACCGTGACCAGGACCACAAAGGCCGCGAGCAGGCAGATCGCCGTGACGTCGGAGTCCGAGACCGTCGAGAGCGAGCCGAAGAGGTACGAGGAGAGGTTCGCGTTGGAGCCGGTGTCCGAGAGGTTGATCAGCAGGACCCCGCCCGCCATACCGCCGTAGAAGAGCATCGCGAGGGCGATGTCGCCGCGCGTCTTGCCGTACGCCCTGATCAGTTCCATGGTCACCGCGCCGACCACGGCGATGAGGGTCGCCATCCACACGGGGCTGGAGTTGAGCAGGAAGCCGAGGCCGACGCCCGTCATGGCGATGTGGCCGATGCCGTCGCCCATCAGGGCCTGGCGGCGCTGGACGAGGTAGATGCCGATGGCGGGGGCCGTGATGCCGACGAGGACGGCGGCGATCAGCGCCCGCTGCATGAATTCGGTCTGGAAGATTTCCATCATCATCAGGTCAGCAGTCCTGTGCGGATCGGCTCGTGCTCGTCGGCCGAGTGCGGATGTACGTGGTCGTGGCCGGGCAGCGCGTGCTGGCCGGTGGCCTTGGGTGGCGGACCGTCGTGCGTCACGCAGCCGTCGCGCAGGACGACCGCGCGGTCGATCAGCGGCTCAAGGGCGCCGAGCTCGTGCAGCACGAGCAGGACCGTCGTACCGGCCGCGACCTGCTCGCGCAGGGTCTGGGCGAGGATCTCCTGGCTCGCCAGGTCGACGCCCGCCATCGGCTCGTCCATGATCAGGAGCTCGGGCTCGGAGGCGAGCGCGCGGGCGATGAGCACGCGCTGGTGCTGGCCGCCGGAGAGGGCGCTCACGGAGTCCTTGGCGCGGTCGGCGAGGCCGACGAGCCCGATGGCCCGGTCGACCGCCGCGCGGTCGGCCTTCGTCGTCCAGCCCAGGCTCGCCAGCTTCGTACGCGAGAGGCGTCCTGCCGACACGACCTCGCGGATCGTCGCGGGGACGCCGCTCGCGGCCGTGGTGCGCTGCGGTACGTAGCCGATGCGGGCCCACTGCCTGAAGCGCTTCAGGGGGGTGCCGAAGAGGCTTATGTCGCCCCCGGTGAGCGGGACTTGGCCGATCACGGAGCGGACGGCGGTGGACTTGCCCGAGCCGTTCGCGCCGAGCAGGGCGACGACCTCACCGCGCTCGACGGTGAGGTCGATGCCGCGCAGCACGGGGCGCGCGCCGAGGGTGGCCGTGGCCGCCCGCACGGATATGACGGGCGGGCCGGACCCGGCTGCGGTCGTGGCTTCCGTGCCTTCCGTGGCTCCCATGGCGTGCGCCTCCGATGCTGCTGGCTGTTCGTTCACTTCACGTCTCTCACTTCGCGCCGAGGGCCTTCTGGAGCGCGGCGAGGTTGGACTCCATGACCCCGATGTAGTCATCGCCCTTGGACTTGTCCGTAATTCCCTCGAGGGGATCGAGGACGTCCGTCTTGAGGCCCGCGTCGGTGGCGAGCGTCTTGGCGGTCTTGTCGCTGGCGAGGGTCTCGAAGAACACCGTGGAGACCTTGTCCTCCTTGGCGATGTCCTGGAGCTCCTTGATGCGGGCGGGGCTCGGGTCCGACTCGGGGTCGACGCCCGCGATGCTCTCCTGCTCCAGGCCGTAGCGCTCGGCGAGGTAGCCGAAGGCGGAGTGCGTGGTGATGAAGGTCTTGGACTTGGTGTTCTTCAGGCCGTTCTCGAACTTCGTGTTCAAGCCGTCCAGCTTCTTGACCAGGGCATCGGTGTTCTTCTTGTACGCCGCCGCGTGGTCGGGGTCGGCCTTCTCCATCGCCTTGCCGACGCCCTTGGCGACCTCGGCGTACTTCACCGGGTCGAGCCAGATGTGCGGGTCGGTGCCGGCTTCGCTCTCGTGGCCGTGCTCTTCCTCTTCGGAGTGCTCGTCCTCGGAGTGCTCTTCGCCGCCGTGGTCGTGGCCGACCCCGCTGCCGTGCTTCTCCAGCTTGGTCAGCTCCGCGGCATCCACGGTGTTCTTCACGCCGGACTGGCCGATGGCGTCGTCGACGGCGGGCTGGATGCCCTTGAGGTAGAGGATGACGTCCGATTCGCCGAGGTAGGCGGTCTGCTTCGGGCTGAGCTCCAGGTCGTGCGGCTCGACGCCCGGCTTGGTGAGGGTGTCGACGGAGACGTGGTCGCCGCCTATTTCCTGGGCCAGGTACTGCATGGGGTAGAACGACGCCGTCACGTTCAGCTTGCCGTCACCGTTCTTGTCCGCGGCACTGGAGGACGAGCAGGCGGACAGGGCCGTGAGGCCGAGGACCGTGGCGGAGGCGACGGCGGCGGTGGGTATGAGGCGACGTACGTTCATGACACTCATTTTCAACAAATGTGGAAACGATTGTCAACTACGGGTCTCCGCGGGCACCGACCCGGGAACCGATTTGATTACGGGGGTAAGGCCGCCGGTAACCTGAGTCATTCGCTTCGCCCACCGTCGTAATGAAGAGAGCACCGTGGCCGCCGACAAGATCGACAGCATCGTCAGCCTGAGCAAGCGCCGTGGCTTTGTTTACCCGTGCAGTGAGATCTATGGCGGCCAGCGCGCCGCCTGGGATTACGGGCCGCTCGGCGTCGAGCTCAAGGAGAACCTCAAGCGCCAGTGGTGGCGCTACATGGTCACTTCGCGTGAGGACGTCGTCGGTATCGACTCGTCGGTGATCCTGGCCACGGAGGTCTGGCAGGCCTCGGGTCACGTCGCGACGTTCTCCGACCCGTTGACCGAGTGCCTCTCCTGCCACAAGCGCCACCGCGCCGACCACCTGGAAGAGGCGTACGAGGCCAAGCACGGCCGCCCGCCGGAGAGCCTCGCCGACGTCAACTGCCCGAACTGCGGCACCAAGGGCCAGTTCACCGAGCCCAAGCAGTTCTCCGGCATGCTCTCCACGCACCTCGGCCCGACGCAGGACAGCGGCTCCGTCGCCTACCTGCGCCCCGAGACCGCGCAGGGCATCTTCACCAACTTCGGTCAGGTCCAGCAGACTTCGCGCAAGAAGCCGCCGTTCGGCATCGCGCAGATGGGCAAGTCCTTCCGCAACGAGATCACGCCCGGCAACTTCATCTTCCGGACCCGCGAGTTCGAGCAGATGGAGATGGAGTTCTTCGTCAAGCCGGGCGAGGACGAGACGTGGCAGGAGTACTGGATGGAGCAGCGCTGGAACTGGTACACCGGCCTGGGCCTGCGCGAGGAGAACATGCGGTGGTTCGAGCACCCGAAGGAGAAGCTCTCCCACTACTCGAAGCGCACCGCTGACATCGAGTACCGCTTCCGCTTCGGCGGCAGCGAGTGGGGCGAGCTCGAGGGCGTCGCCAACCGCACGGACTACGACCTCTCCGCGCACTCCAAGGCCTCGGGCCAGGACCTGTCCTACTTCGACCAGGAGGCCGGCGAGCGCTGGACTCCGTACGTCATCGAGCCCGCGGCGGGCGTCGGCCGCACCATGCTCGCCTTCCTCCTCGACTCCTACATCGAGGACGAGGCGCCCAACGCCAAGGGCAAGCTGGAGAAGCGGACGGTCATGCGCTTCGACCACCGCATCGCCCCGGTGAAGGTCGCGGTGCTCCCGCTCTCCCGCAACCCGGAGCTGTCCCCGAAGGCCAAGGGCCTTGCGACGGCCCTGCGCCAGAACTGGAACATCGACTTCGACGACGCGGGCGCCATCGGCCGCCGCTACCGCCGCCAGGACGAGATCGGCACGCCGTACTGCGTGACGGTCGACTTCGACACCCTGGACGACAACGCGGTCACGGTGCGCGAGCGTGACTCGATGAAGCAGGAGCGGGTCTCCCTCGACCAGATCGAGGGCTACCTCGCTTCGCGCCTGGTGGGCTGCTGACACCTGGCCGCACGGCCCCGCTTCGCCGTTCGTCGAGTGAAGGTTGAAAGAAGCCCCCGGATCCGCATACGGATCCGGGGGCTTCTGCTGCACACTGTTCGCCATGCCTTCGACGACCACGAGCAAGGTCAGCAGATGGGACCAGCATGGGCGCGAGCATGTCGTGCACGTGCAGAAGTCCGGTGTCCAACGGCAGTTGAACTGCGACACGTGCGGCTGGGAGAAACGGGCCCAGTTCCTGCCGTGGCTCAAGGCGGAGGAACACCTCGCCGAGGAGCATCAGGCGACGGTGGACCCTTCGGTGCCCTGACCTCGCTGAGCTGCGGCAGCCTCTAGCGGCGCAAGCCGCGCAGTACCAGGTCGATCACTGCCGTGAAGGCGGGTTCGATGTCTGGCTCTGACCATTCCGGGGCGTAGGCCGGGTCGTGGAAGCGGTTGGTGGCGTCGAAGACCGCTCGGGCGGTGGAGGCGGGGTCCGGGGTGGTGAACTCGCCTCGATTTACGCCCTCTTGGACGATTGCGGTCAGTTGTCCTGTGAGGTCCGCGATGTGGCGGTCCACCACTCCGCTGTTCTCGATCGCCAACACCGTGTACGTGGCGAACAGTTCGGGGTCGTCGCCCGCCTTGTGCTGCTTCGCGGCGAACAGGCCCGTCAGCCAGTGGCGCAGTTTCGTCTCGGGGCCCTCGGTGCCGGTGACGATCCCGGACAGGGACTCCGACGTACGGTCCAGCCAGCGTTTCGTGACCGCCTCGCGCAGCTCCGCCTTCGTACGGAAGTGGCGGTAGACCGTGCCATGGCTGACCCCGAGCACGCGGGCCACGTCCACGACGGTGGCCTTGGCCGCGCCGTGGCGGCGCAGCATCTCCTCCGTGGCTTCGAGGATGCGCTCGGGGGTCAGGGTGCCGGTTGCCATGAGAGTGACCGTACCTGGGGGCGATCAGCGTTCGCTGTCGAGGTGAGCCATCTGTGCCTCCGGGTAGCGCGCACCCGCGGCGGCGTCCGCGGGGACGGCCTGCTCGATCGCGGCGAGGTCGGCCTCGTCGAGCGTCACGTCGAGGGCGCCGAGCGCCTCGGTGAGACGGTCGCGGCTGCGGGCGCCGACGAGCGGGACGATCGCCGCCTCATGCCGGGGGCCCTGCGTGAGCACCCAGGCGATGGCGGTCTGCGCGACGCTGACCCCCTTCTGCTCGGCGATCTTGCGGAGGGCGTCCACGAGGTCGAGGTTCCGGTCGAGGTTCTCGCCCTGGAAGCGGGGGCTCATCGACCGGAAGTCGTTCGCGGCCAGCTTGCGGTCGCGGGTGAAGTGGCCGGAGATGAGGCCGCGGGAGAGCACTCCGTACGCCGTGATCCCGATGCCGAGCTCGCTGACCGTCGGCAGGATCTGCTCCTCGATGCCGCGCGAGATGAGCGAGTACTCGATCTGCACGTCGGAGATGGGGGCGGTGGCGGCGGCGCGGCGGATGGTGTCGGCGCCGACCTCCGAGAGCCCGATGTGGCGGACGTGCCCCTTCTCGACCAGCTCCGCGATCGCGCCGACGGTCTCCTCGATGGGGACGTCGGGGTCGATACGGGCGATGCGGTAGACGTCGATGTGGTCGACGCCGAGCCGCTGGAGTGAGTACGCCGCGAAGTTCCTGACCGCGGCCGGCCGCCCGTCGTACCCGGACCAGCCGCCGTCCGGGTCGCGGAGAGCGCCGAACTTGACGCTGGTGAGCGCCTGTTCGCGGCGCGCGGCGGGGGCGGAGCGGAGGGCTTCGCCGACCAGCATCTCGTTGTGCCCCATGGCGTAGAAGTCGCCGGTGTCGATGAGGGTGACGCCCGCTTCGAGGGCGGCGTGGACGGTCGCGATGGACTCCGTGCGGTCGGCGTCGCCGTAGAGCGCGGACATGCCCATGGCACCGAGGCCGAGGGCGGAGGACTGGGGGCCGGTGGTTCCGAGGGGAAGAGTACGCATGCATTCACCATGACATGACAGATGACAGATTTCAATATCTGTTATCTGTCACCTGTCATGTGTCGGCTCTCATCGCCATCGTCATCCGGAGCGTTATCCGGAGCGTTATCCGGAGCGTCATCCGGAGGTGAGCCATGCCGCGACCGCCGCGGCCGTGTCGGAAGGGGCGCGGCCGGAGGTGGAGAATCCCGTGCCGATGAGGTCGCGCAGTTCCCGCGCGTCCTGGAGCGCCTCCCCGATCTCCGCGTCGTCCCAGCCGCGGGCTGCCAGACGTGTACGGCGGTCCCCGTCATCGCAGTCCAGGCGCGCCCACACGGCCTCGGGCACATCGGTCACACCGGCCGCGGCGGCCTCCCATTCGGCCGGCGTGAGCGGGCAGGTCACCAGGACCGGTTGGTTCCCGCGCGTCAGCATGCTCGCGACGCGCACCCACAGGCGGTTGTAGTCCGGCCAGACGGCGCTCGCGTCGGTGGAGGTGATCTCGATGCCCAGCAGGCGGCCGTCGGGATCGGGCAGTTCGTCGAAGTCGACGACGGTGAAGGGGCTGTGGTGCAGGTGTTGGCGCAGGTACGGGCGCAGGTGCGCCAGGAGCGTCGACTTGCCCGCCCCCGGCGCCCCCGTGATCAGCCGCAGATCCGCCATTCCACGCCCTCCTTCGCCTACCGCCCCCGCCGTCAGCCGAACCGCTTCACGAACCTCCGCTGCCACGGCGTCTCCACCGCCCGCGGCGCATAGTGCTCCCGCACATACGCGACCGCCTCATCGCCCGGCACTCCGTCCAGTACCGCCATGCACGCAAGCGCCGTCCCCGTACGCCCCTGTCCGCCGCCGCACGCCACCTCGACCCGCTCGGTCTCCGACCGCTCCAGCGCCTCGCGCAGGGCATCGGTCGCCGCCGCGCGGTCGGCGGGCAGCCGGAAGTCGGGCCAGCGCACCCACCGGGCCTCCCAGTCGACGGCGGGCGGCTCCTTGCCGAGGAGGTACAGCGCGAAGCCGGGCGTCGGGCCATCGGGGAGGGGGTGGCGCAGTCCCCGGCCGCGGACGAGCCGGCCCGAGGGGAGTCGGAGTATGCCTGATGCCGTGGAATCCCAAGTCGCAGTCACAGCGCGAGCGTAGTTCGGGCATCCGCTCAGGGCTTGGCTGATCGCCGATCCGAGCGGGCTGTATCCGCAGGCGGTTCCTGCGGGCCGTGCGGGCCGGTCTCCAGGCACTCCGCCGTCCGCCGTGCCGTCTCCCTCGCCCACCGGCCGCTCGTCAGCGCGCCGAGGAGCAGGACCGCCAGGCCGCAACCCGCGATGATCCACCAGGCGGGGCGGCTCGCTTCGGTGAAGACGGCCGCGTACGACGAAGATCCCACCCCGGATGCCAGGACCGCGCCGATGACCGCGACGCCGAGGGTCTGGCCGATCTGGCGGCTCGTGGAGGCGACGGCGGCGGCGACGCCCGCCTGGGAGCGGGGCATTCCGGAGACGGCGGTGTTGGTGATGGGGGCGTTCACGAAGCCGAAGCCGAGCCCGAAGAGGGCGTATCCGATGAAGAGCGTCCCGTTCGTGGTCTCCGCGTCGAAGGCGGCGAACAGGACCCCCGAGACCGTCATCGCGACCCCCGCGATGAGGAGCGGGACGCGCGGGCCCCGGCTGCCGACCAGACGGCCCGACAGCGGGGCGCAGACCAGCGTCATCGTGGCCATCGGCAGCATCCACACGCCCGCGTGCAGGGCGTTCAGGCCGCGCACGTTCTGGAGATAGAGCGTGGAGAGGAAGAGGAAGCCGCCGAGCGCGGCGAAGGCGGAGACCGCGATCACCGTCGCCCCGCTGAACGGTGCCGAGCGGAAGAAGCGAAGGTCGATGAGGGGGTCGGTGCGGCGCGGCTCATAGGCGAGCAGCCCGACGAGGGCGAGGAGCGCGGCGGCAGCGAACGCGATGATCAGCGGCGACGTCCAGCCCGCCGTCGGGGCCTCGATGATCGCGTACGTCAGGGCGCCGAGCAGCACGATGACCAGGAGCTGGCCCACGGGGTCGGGGCGGCGCGGCTTGGGGGCGCGGGACTCGGGGACGTACCGGATGGTGAGGAGGAGCGCCGCGAGGCCGACCGGCAGGTTGATCCAGAAGATGGATCGCCAGCCGACGGAGTCCACCAGGAGACCGCCCACGATCGGGCCCGCCGCCATCGAGATGCCGACGACGCCACCCCAGACCCCGATGGCGCGGGCCCGCTCGCGGGGATCGGTGAAGGTGTTGGTGATGATCGACATCGCGACCGGGTTGAGCATGGAGCCGCCGACCGCCTGGGCCATGCGGAAGGCCACGAGGGATTCCAGGTTGGGCGCGAGGGAACAGGCCACCGAAGCGACCGTGAAGATCACCAGGCCGACCTTGAAGATCTTCCTGCGTCCCACGCGGTCGGCCGTCGACCCCGCGAGCATGAGGAGCGCGGCGAGTACGAGGGTGTAGGCGTCGATCGTCCACTGCATGCCCGAGATGTTCGTGTCGAACTCCCGCGCCATGGTGGGCAGGGCGACGTTCAGGACGGTGTTGTCGAGACTGACGATGAGCAGGCTCATGCAGCAGATGGCGAGGACGAGCATGCGTCGGCGGTGCGTCAGCTCTTGCGGGGGCATGAGTTCGACGGTATCCCGGCGGGCCGGGCGGCGCGTCGGGGACCGCCCCGTCAGGGGCGCTGGGAACGCCGGGCACTTTGGGGGCGCGAGGAACTGCGCGAGCAACCACGACGCACCCGCACCGGCAAAGCCCGCCGCCGCCCCCGCCTCAGGCGAGCTTCCGCGGCAGCCGCAGGCTCAGCAGCGCGAGGCCGATGAGCCCGGCCAGTTGCACCGCAAGGACGATGGCGAACGCGTTCCGCATCCCCAGGCCCGGCACCAGGGCCAGGAAGAGCGAGCCGATCGTGGCGACACCCACGGCAAGGCAGGACTGCTGGACCGTCGCCGCGAGACCGCTGCCCGCGCCGGCCTTCGCGGCCGGTACCGCGGCGAGCACGATGCGGTAGTAGAGGGCGAGCTGCACACCCTGGCCGAGCCCGCACAGGGCGAGACCGGGGGCGAGGGCGAGCGGGCTCAGCGCCGACAACGGCGTCCACAGCACCGTCAGGGCGAGGAGCGCGAGGCCGGATCCGTGCACGAGCGCGCACAGCGTCATCGCGCGGCTGCCGAGCCGCGCCACCAGGCGCGGGGCGAGCATCGACGCCGCGAACTGGACGACGCCCATGGGGATCAGGGTCAGACCGGCCTTCAAAGGGCTGAACCCCAGCCACTGCTGGAGGGTCACCGCGCTGACGAACATCCAGCCAGCGAAGCCGGTGAAGATGGGCAGGCCGAGGGCCAGGCCCTTGCGTACGCCGGGCTCGCGAAGGAGTGACGGGGGCAGCAGCGGGCTGCCGCCGGTGCGTTCGGCGCGCAGCTCGACGCGGGCGAAGCCCCAGGCGAGGAACGGCGAGGCGGCCAGGAGCAGCACCGACCACAGGGGCCAGCCCGCGGCCCTGCCCTCGGTCAGGGGAAGCAGCAGGGCGATCAGGGACGCGGCGAACAGGAGCGTGCCGCCGATGTCGCTGCGGGTGGGCTGCTCGGCGCGGCTGTCCGGCACGGAACGTACCGCGCAGAGCAGGGCGGCGACCGCGACGGGGGCGTTCACCAGGAACACCGCGCGCCAGCCGGTGGCCGCGATGTCGGCGGAGACCAGGACGCCGCCGAGCACCTGGCCGAGGATGACGGAGATGCCGCCCACCGAGCCGTACAGCGCGACCGCCTTCGTCCGGTGCTCTCCCCGCGTCGTCGCGTGGATGGTGGCGAGCACCTGCGGCAGCATCAGCGCGGACGCGGCGCCCTGGGCGACGCGCGCCCCCACCAGCCACCAGGCGCCGGGCGCGAGCCCGCAGGCCAGCGAGGTCACGCCGAAGGCGGCGACGCCCCAGAGGAAGAGCTTGCGGCGCCCGTAGGTGTCGCCGAGCCGACCGCCAAGTACGAGAAGGACGGCGTACGCGACGGCGTAACCCGCGACGACCATCTCCAGGGTGGCGGGGGACGCGTGCAGGTCGTGTTCGATGCTGGGCAGGGCGACGTTGACGATGAAGAAGTCGATCATCGGGAGCGCGGCGCCGAGCAGGATGGTGAGGAGGCCGAGCGGGGTCAGGGCGGGGGAGGGGGAGGTGGGTGACGCGGGCGGGGTGTGAGGGGCGGCCGGGGCGGGCTCGAGGACGTGGGCCGTGGAGTTCGTGAGGTTCACGAGTACGACGGTCGTCGAACCTTCAGCCTGGTACCAGAGTCTCTTTATCCTGGTACCTGTACTACCTGGAAACAGGGTCGCTCCGCGGGCAAGCTGTTCACATGGACACCGTGGACACCTCGGAACCCGAGGGCATCGAGGGCATCGAGGGCATCGAGGACACCGCAGCACCGACGCAGCCCGACCGTGTCCGCCGCAGCGAGCTCGCCGACTTCCTGCGCAGCCGCCGCGAGCGCATCACGCCCGAGCAAGCGGGCCTGCCCCGCGGCCCACGCCGCCGCACGCCGGGCCTGCGCCGGGAGGAGGTCGCGCACCTCTCCACTGTGGGCGTCACCTGGTACACGTGGCTGGAGCAGGGCCGCGCCATCCATGTGTCGGCCCAGGTGCTCGACGCGCTCTGCCGCGCCCTGATGCTGGATTCCGGCGAGCGGGCCCACCTCTTCCAGCTCGCGGGCACCGCCGACCCCTCACCGGCCGCCGACATCGCGTCGGTCCCGCAGGGCCTGCTGCGGATCGTCACGCAGCTGGAGCCGTACCCGGCGTGCGTGCAGAACGCCCGCTACGACATCCTCGCCTACAACTCCACGTACGGAAATCTCCTCGCCGACCTCGATGCGCTCCCGCCCGAGGACCGCAACTGCATGTGGCTGACCTTCACGCACCCCGCCTGGCAGGCCGCCATGGACGACCGCGCTGAGACGATGCGCCGGATGGTCGCGAGGTTCCGGGGGCGGATGGCCGTACATCTCGCGGACCCCGCGTGGAAGACGCTGCTCAGGCGGATGCGCAAGGCTTCGCCGGAGTTCTGCGAACTATGGGAGCGGCACGAGGTGATGCAGGCGGTGGACCAGACGAAACGGTTCAACAACCCGGTCGTGGGGCCGCTGCACTTCACGTACCACGGGCTGTGGCTCGGCCCGGCCGAGGGCCCGCGCCTGGGGACGTACGTCCCGGCGGACGCGCGATCACAGGCGGCCACGGAGGAGCTGCACCGCCTGGTGAAGGCCGGGCGTGTGGGCAGTGGTGCAGGCGGGGTGTGACTGCCCGCGCGGGCAGTCGCGCGGGCAGTCCTGCGGATGAGGGACAATAAGAGGTCTGCCCCTCGCCTCATCCACGCTCGTCCCGGAGGAACCCGCGCCATGGAGCCCCAGCTTCAGATCGGCCCGCACGCCGTGCGGCCGCCCGTCGTGCTCGCCCCGATGGCGGGCATCACGAACGCGCCGTTCCGGACGCTGTGCCGGGAGTTCAGCGGGGGCAAGGGTCTCTTCGTCAGCGAGATGATCACGACGCGCGCCCTGGTCGAGCGCAACGAGAAGACCATGCAGCTGATCCACTTCGACGAGACCGAGAAGCCGCGGTCGATCCAGCTGTACGGCGTCGACCCCGCGACCGTCGGCAAGGCGGTCCGCATGATCGCCGAGGAGAACCTCGCCGACCACATCGACCTGAACTTCGGCTGCCCCGTCCCCAAGGTCACCCGCAAGGGCGGCGGCTCGGCGCTCCCGTACAAGCGCCCCCTGCTGCGCGCGATCCTCCGTGAGGCCGTCAGCGGCGCCGGGGACCTGCCCGTCACCATGAAGATGCGCAAGGGCATCAACGACGAGCACATCACCTTCCTCGACGCGGGCCGCATCGCCGTCGAGGAGGGCGTCACGGCGATCGCCCTGCACGGCCGTACGGCCGCCCAGCACTACGGCGGCACCGCTGACTGGGACGCCATCGCGCGCCTCAAGGAGCACGTCCCCGAGATCCCCGTCCTCGGCAACGGCGACATCTGGTCCGCCGCCGACGCGCAGCGGATGATGAAGGAGACCGGCTGCGACGGAGTCGTCGTCGGCCGCGGCTGCCTCGGCCGCCCCTGGCTCTTCGGTGACCTGGTGGCCGCCTTCGAGGGCACGGGCGCACCCAAGGCCCCGGACCTGCGCGAGGTCGCCGCCGTCATGCTGCGGCACGCGACCCTCCTCGGCGAGTGGATCGGCGACGAGGCGCGCGGTGTCATCGACTTCCGCAAGCACGTCGCCTGGTACCTGAAGGGCTTCGCCGTCGGATCGGAGATGCGCAAGCGCCTCGCGATCACCTCGTCCCTGGCCGAACTGGAAGACGGCCTCGGCGAGTTGGACCTCGACCAGGGGTGGCCGACGGGCGCGGACGGGCCGCGCGGCCGTACGTCGGGCAACAATCGCGTGGTCCTGCCGGACGGCTGGCTGAAGGACCCCTACGACTGCGCGGGCATCAGCGAGGACGCGGAGCTGGACACGTCCGGCGGCTGACTCTCATGTCAGCGTGACCGTGACCGGCAGCTCCTTGATCCCGTTCACGAAGTTCGACCGCACCCGCCGCACCTCACCGGCCACGCGGATGTCCGCCAACCTGGGCAGCAGCTCCTCGAACATGATCCGCATCTCCAGGCGGGCCAGGGAGTTGCCCAGGCAGAAGTGCGGGCTGCCCTTGCCGAAGGTGACGTGGTCGATGTTCTCGCGGGTGACGTCGAAGCGGTACGGATCCGGGAAGACGTCCGCGTCACGGTTGCCGGAGGCGAACCACAGCACCACCTTGTCGCCTTCCTTGATCAGCTTCCCTCCCAGCTCCACGTCACGGGTCGCCGTCCGCCGGAAGTGGTAGACGGGCGAGGCCCAGCGCAGGCACTCCTCGACGCCGCCCGGGATGAGTGAGGAGTCTGCCGTGAGCCTGGCACGCTCGTCCGGGTGGTCGATCAGCGCGAGCATGGAGTGCGAAATGGCGTGCCGGGTCGTCTCGTTGCCCGCGACGACGAGCAGCAGGAAGTAGTTGTCGAAGTCGGTGTCGGAGAGTGGGATCCCGTCCTTGGGTGAGTTGTTGACGAGCGTGCTCACCAGATCCATACCGCCGCCGCCGCGCCGCCTGGCGGCCAACTTCCTCCCGTAATCGAAGACTTCGAGCGCGGCGGGGGAGCGGAACGGCAGATCGCGGTACTGCTCGCTCTCCGCACTCTCCAGGAGCACGTCGGCGTAGTCGGGGTCGGTGTTGCCGATGATGCGGTTGCCCCAGTCGATGAGCTGCTGGGTGTCCTCCTCGGGAACGTCGAGCATCCGGGCGAGCACATTGATGGGAAAGTCCGCCGAGACCTCCTTCACGAAGTCGAAGGTCCCTTTGGGGAGAGCGGCGTCGAGAGTCCGGGCCGTGAGACCGCGCAGGAAGGTCTCGTACGTCGCCACCGCGCGCTGCGTGAACTGCTTCTGCAGGATCAGCCGCATCGCCCGGTGCCGCATGCCGTCGGTCTCCAGGAGGGAGCGGCGCAGAGCGATCTGATCCTCGTCGACCTCTTCGAGGTTCGTGAACCGCATCGAGGTGAAGGTCTCCGGGTCGCGGTCCACGCGCACGATGTCCTCGTGCCGGGTGACCGCCCAGAAGCCGGAGTTGGGCGCGGGCTCGGGCTGCCAGTGGACGGGGTCCTCCCGGCGCAGCACGTCGAACATCCGCCAGGGCAGTGTGCCGTCGGTGAACTTGTCGTTGTCGGCGAGGTCGACGTCGGACAGCGCGAGGGGCGCGGGCCCCGTGGCCGTACTCATGGACGTACTCCTTCAGGGGGAGAGGGGAGCGGTCAGATGAGGAAGGCGTACTCCGTGAACTCCCACTCGGTGATGTGCTGTTGGAAGCGTTCGATCTCGTTGCGCTTGTACGTGAGAAAGGCGCCGGTGAACTCCGGGCCCAGGAGCCCGGTCAGTGCCTCGTCGGCCTCCAGGGCGTCAAGGGCGGCGCCGAGCGTGTCGGGGAGGCGGGGCGCGGAGTCCTCCCGGTAGCCGTAGCCCTCCAGGGGCGCGGGCGGCTCCGGCTTGTCGCGGATGCCGATGAGCAGGGCGGCGACGGTGCCCGCGATGGCCAGATAGGCGTTGGCGGACGCATCGCCGAGCCGCAGCTCCAGTCTGGTGCCCGACCCCCTCTCGGGCGGTATCCGGAGCATGGCGCTGCGGTTGTCGAGGCCCCAGTCGATCAGCCAGGGGGCGAGGGTGTCGGGGCCGAAGCGTTTGTAGGAGTTGATGGTCGGGTTGAGCAGGGCGCTGAGCGCGGGCGCGTGGCGGAGGAGTCCGGCGATGGCATGCCGGGCGGTCGCGGAGAGGCCGTCGGGGGCTCCCGCGTCCTCGAACACGTTGTGACCGGCGGCATCGACCAGTGAGACGTGCAGATGGAAACCGGAGCCGCCGAGCCCGTTGAACGGCTTGGCCATGAAGGTCGCGAGGCGCCCCTCGCGGCGGGCCAACTCCTTGACGGCGGCCTTGAAGCGGAAGGCGCGGTCGGCGGCGTCCAGGGCGTCGGAGTGGTCGAGGTTGATCTCGAACTGTCCGCCGTCGAACTCGTGGTTGCCCGCGATGGCGCCGATGCCGAGATCGGCCAGGGAGCGCAGGGTGCGCAGGAGATGGCCGTCCGGGTCACCGCGCCGGCCCGCGCTGTATACGTTGCCGGTGGCGCCGCCGTACACGGACCACCCGGAGGGTGCCGCGGGGTCGGCGTCGCACAGGAAGTACTCCAGCTCGGGCCCGACGACGGGGGTGACGGCGCCGTCGGCGTACTCGTCGGCGCTCTCAAGTACGCGCCGCAGCAGGGCGCGTGGCGATTCCGGGGCGGGTTCACCGGTCGCGGGGTCGAAGGTGTCCCCGAGGCACCAGGCGACGCCGGGTTCCCAGGGCAGCGCCTGGAGTGTGGACAGATCGGGCCGTACGGAGACGTCCGGGAGCCCTGCATCGAGTCCGCCCGCGACGGGAACGACGTCGCCCCTGGGGGTGGTGTGGTAGACGGCGCGGCAGAAGGAGAGTCCGTGGCCGCAGGCGCTCGGCAGGTGGCCGACGAGGATGTCCCGGCCGCGGTCGGCGCCGATTAGGTCGGGGTAGATGACGCGGACGATGTCCGTGCCTTGTGCGCGGAGCGCTTCTACTGTTTCTGCGACTGTTTCTGCGGCCTGGGTGGCCTCGTCCCTCGGGGTCGCGCTCGCTTCAGTCACCCGTGTTCCAGCCTTTCTGCGGGGCGGATCGGGGTTATCGTTTGAGACCAAACGATAGGAATCCCTGCGGGTACGCGCAAGCCCTCCGGGCGGGGTTGTGGCGGAACTGGGGGTGCGCTGCGCGGGCTTCCGCGCCGTAGGGGGCTCCCCCACCCACCCGCCCGATCACCCCGCGTCCGATCCTCACCGAACGGGCCTTTCCCACCCACCCGCCCGATTGCCCGGCGTCATCGGGTGGGGGTGGGTGGGAAGCGTGCGTGGCGTGCGGGCGGGTTGGCGGCCTGCGCGCACCGGGGTGGGTGGGGCGGTAGTCGGCGACAGGGGGGCGTGCCCCCGTCGCGGGGGGATCGGCCCCGCCTGCCCGCAGGCGGGGCCGAGGCAGGGGCGTGGCGTGCCCTAGTCGCTGGGGGATCGGCCCCACTCACCTGCAGGCGGCATCGAGACGTGAGGGGGCGTGACGTGCCCCAGTCGCCGGGGATCAGTCCCACTCACCTGCAGGCGGCATCGAGGCGTGAGGGGGCGTGACGTGCCCCAGTCGCCGGGGATCGGCCCCACTCACCCGCAGGCGGCATCGAGACGTGAGGGGGTGTGTCGGTATGTCTGCCCGGAGCACGGTTCGCATCGCTCCGGAGCCGAAGCAGTAAGGCGCCCACTGGCGGATAGCGAGGACGGACATACCGGCGCGCCCCCGCCCCACGGCCGGACCGGTCCCGCCCCCGCCCCACGGCCGGACCGGTCCCGCCCCCGCCCCGCGGCCGGACCGGCCCCGCACCCATGGCGCCCTCGCCCCCAGAGGCATATCGTACGGACCCAAACGACAGACGACAGTAGCGGCGACCCCGAAGGAGCCAGCCCATGCCCGGAGTTCAAGGATTCTTCCCGCCCAAGTCCGCGACGGGCCGCTCCTCGCTCATCCCGGCCCCGCCCTGGCACTACTCGGGCGACCTGCTCACCGTCGAGTACCGCACCGACCCGGCCAGGGTCCGCGAACTCCTCCCCGCTCCGCTCGACCTGGCGGCCGACGACCCCGGCGCCGTCGCCCTCATCTGGGCCGACTGGCAGTCCTGCGGGGAATCCCGGGTGGAGCTGCTCGACCCGGTGCGGGCCCAGTACAAGGAGTGCTTCGCGGTCGTGCGCTGCGGCTACCGCGGCCGTACCTACTCGCGCTGCGTCTACATCTGGGTCGACAAGGACTTCGCCATCGCCCGCGGCAACCACCAGGGCTACCCGAAGAAGCTCGGCTCGATCCACCTGACCCGGCCGCACCCCTTCGGCCCCGCGCCCCGCATCGAGGCGGGCGCCACCTTCGGTGCCACCCTCGCCGCCGCCGACCGCCGCCTGGCCCAGGCCGTGGTGACCCTGCGCGAGCCCTCCGAGACGAACGGCTTCGTCAACGCCCACCCCATGGCCCACCACCGCCAACTCCCCTCCATCGAGGGGAAGGGTCTGGCCCTCGACGAACTCATCGCATCCGGTGCCGCGTCCTTCGAGGGCGGTCAGCCCTGGTGGGGCGAGGCCGAGCTCGCCCTCTTCGACGCGCCCACCGAAGAGCTGGCCGCGCTGACCATCGAGGAGCCGATCGGCGCGTACTACCGCCAGGTGGGAGTGACGTGGAACGGCGGAACGCTGCTGGAGAGAGGCCTGTAGGGAGGAGGGTGTGGAAGGCAGAGCTCCCCGCACCAACAGCTACTGTCCCGCCGCCGACCCGATCCCCGCATACGTCTGAGGCCGAGCCCTCCGCAGCCACAGCCCCCACGCGATCCCCGCCGCAGCGGCCACGAGGATCAGGGACGGCAGGATCCACCGCAGCGGATTGCCGGGCGAAACCCCCAACTGAACGCTGAAGTTGGTCAGTGCCAGCCAGAAGAAGACCGCGAGCGCGACGCCCGACAGGAGCGGGGCGACAAGCCGGTTCCACAGGGGCTCGCTCAGTTCGCGGCGGCGCGCGAAGTAGGCGACGACCGATGCCGACGTGGCGAGCAGGAGCAGGATCACGCCGAGGGCTCCGAGGTTGGTCAGCCACGTGAAGACGTCCATCACCGGGTCGCGCCCCGCGAGCGCGAAGACGGCGATGACGGCGAGACTGAGCGCGGTCTGGAGCAGGGAGCCCCGGTGCGGAGACCCGTGCCGCGGGTGGATCACCCCGAGCCCGCGCGGCAGCACACCCTCCCGGCCGAGTGAACGGGCGTAGCGGGAAACGGCGTTGTGGAAGGAGAGCAGCGCGGCAAGGAGGCTGGTGATGAGGAAGAGCTGCGCGAAGTCGGAGAAGGCCGAACCCAGGCCGCTGCTCCGGTCGCTGAGGAAGAACAGCATCTCCGGCCCCTGCTCGGCCGCGACCTTCGTGGCCTGCCCGGTGCCCGCGCCGCTGATCATGGCCCACGCGGTAGCCGCGTAGAAGACACCGATGAGCCCGACGGCGATATAGGTGGCGCGCGCCACCGTGCGGCGCGGATCACGGCACTCCTCGCTGTAGAGCGCCGCCGACTCGAAGCCCATGTACGCGGCGAACACGCAGCACAGCGCGACCCCCAGCGAGCCGTCCGTGGCGGCGCCCCAGGTGAGCGGGGTGGCGGAGATGCCCTGCGGGGCGTCGGCGAACTGACCGATGTCGAAGACGAGCACGGTGCCGAACTCGAGCACGAGCAGCACGGCGAGCACCTTCACGCCCAGGTCCACGCGCCGGTACCCGAGCGCCCCCACGACGGCGACGCACGCGAAGACGAGCGCCCACCAGGGGATGTCCACGCCGGTCTTGGAGTCGATGAACTGCGCGGTCGTCGCCCCGAAGAGCCCCGCGATGCCGATCTGCATGGCGTTGTACGCGAGCAGCGCGACGAAGGCCACGCCGACACCGGCGGTGCGGCCGAGACCCTGGGCCGTGTACGCGTAGAACGCCCCGGCGCCCGTGATGCGCCGGCTCATCGCCGCGTATCCAGCGCTGAAGAGCGCGAGGACGACGCCGATGAGGAGATAGAGGAGGGGTATGCCGAGGATGCCCGTGACGCCGAGGGACTGCGGTATGCCACCCGCGGCCACGGTGAGCGGGGCCGATGCCGCGACGACGAAGAAGACGATGCCGGTGACGCCGATACGGCGCTCGGGTGCGGAGGCTGAGGCGGAGGAGAGGGACGGCGCGGGCGTGGGCGTGCCGGGGTGATCGATGGCCATACCGGGACTCCGGGGAGGGGAGGGTAGGGGAGAGCAGGAGAGGGCGTATCCACTGGAAACGCGTTATCGTTTGAGCCCGTACGAATTCGAGTGGCGCTGATGGTACGGACGCGTATGCGCCCCGGCAAGAGGTCTTGGCAGACTGTGGCGGTCGGCCGGAACCACAGCGGACGCGCGAGGCGCAGGCGACGCGCAGGCGACGCGCAGGAACGAGGAGATACGGACGTGACGGGCTACCGCACCATCCGCGAGACCGAGAAGGCGGTCAGGGCCAAGCTCGGCGGCACCCCCGTCAAGTACGAGCAGATGGCCGCCGTCTCGAACATCTACCGCGCGGCGTCGGCCGTCCGGCAGCACTTCGAGAACTCCGTGCTGCGCGGGGCCGAGCTGACGTGGACGTCGTTCGTGGTCCTCTACGTGGTCTGGATCTGGGGAGAGATGGAGACGCGGTACGTCGCCGAGGAGGCGGGCATCTCCAAGGGCACGCTGACCGGGGTCGCCCGGACGCTGGCGGGCCGGGGTCTGCTGGAACGCCGGGGCCACCCCGACGACGGACGGCTCGCGCTGCTGCGGCTCACCGAGGAGGGGGAGCGCCTGATGGAGAAGGTGTTCCCCGCCTTCAACGCGGAGGAGGCGTTCGTCGCCGACGGGTTGACGGACGAGGAGTGCAGGACGCTGGCCGACCTGCTGCGGAAGATCGTGGTGCAGACGGAGGAGAAGGGGGACGAGCGGCGGCTGGAACTCCTGGACGGCGAGGAGCCGGTTCCTCGCAGGAGCGGGCGGCGCGCCAAGGGGTGAGCTGACTGCCGGAGCCTTGGATACCGCTGATCACCCCACATAGTTCGCTGCACGAATTATGTGGGTTCTCGATGCTATCCTGGCCGAGTGGATAAGCGTGATGATGGGCAGATGGGGATAGTGGCCGCACTGGTGCGGTCCTCGTTCTTGGTGAACGCGGTGTATGCCGAGTCCGGGCGGGAGTATGGAGTGACCCCGCAGCAGGGGCAGTTGCTCTGCGTGCTCATGGCGCGGCCTTACGGAATGAGCGAGTTGGGGTCGGTGCTGAGGCTTGCCAAGTCGAGCCTCACCGGCCTGGTGGACCGCACCGAGCGCAATGGCCTGGTGCGACGCGAACCGGATCCGCGGGACACGCGTGCCGTGCGGGTCAATCTCACGGCCCAAGGCGCCAAGCTGGCAAGGGAGTTCTACGACGAGACCTGCAGGCGGATCGAGGGATTGCCCGCGACCCTCGACGCGGCCGAGCGTGACGCGCTCGCCGGCCTGCTGGGCCGCGTCGTGCTGGACAACGAGGTTCCGATGATCTTCGCGGCGCAGGCGGAGGGGCCCCCCGTGGACCGTGAGCGCTGAGGCCGCGATACCGCATTCTGCAGAAGAGGGTTGCAGTTCGCGCCACGAACTAATACTGTTCGTGACACGAACTGCAACCCTTTCTCTCTCTGTGTGTGGAGGGTGTCGTCGCGGCGCCGAACGGAGCCAAGGCCGCCGCACCGCCCGAGGCGTACGTCTGGTGATCACATCCCTGCGATCCATCCAACGAACCGAATGAAGGGCAGAGCCGTGTCTGTTTCCGAGTCTGTACAAAGGGTCATCTTCGGTTTCGGCGCACACAGTGGCATCGATGACGGGCCGGAACTGCTGCGCATGGTCCAGCAGGCCGACCGTGCCGGTCTCGACCACTTCTCGCTGTCGGACCACCCCTACCTCGGCGAGCGCCTGGATGCTTACGCCGCCATCGGATTCCTTCTCGGACGTACCCAGCACATCGCGGGCTTCGCCAACGTGACCAACCTGCCGACCCGGCCCGCTCCCATGCTGGCCCGGGCGGTGACGTCGCTGTCGGCGCTCTCCGGCGGCCGCGTCGTACTCGGCATGGGCGCGGGCGGACTGTGGGACCGGATCTCCGACATGGGAGTGGAACGGCTCACGCCGGCCGAGGCCGTGGGTGCCTTCGAGGAAGCGATCGTCCTGGTCAAGAAGCTGTCGGGTGGCGGTCCTGCGGTCACCCACCAGGGCCGCCACTACCAGGTGCACGAGATCGAGCCGTCCCCGGTGGCCGCGCCCCCGGTGTGGACCGGCTCGGTCGGCCGGAAGTCCCTGGCCGCCACCGGCCGGGTTGCCGATGGCTGGATCCCGGGCCACGCGGCGGACTGGCTCAGCGAGCGCTACCGCACGTCGCGGCCGGTCATCGACGAAGCGGCGGGTGCCGTGGGCCGCGATCCGCGCGAGATCCGCACCGTCTTCAACTTTCCCGGCCGCATCACCGACCGGCCACTGTCCGCCACCCGCGATACCGACGGGCGCTGGATCGGCGGTTCGGTCGATCAGTGGGTCGAGGAGCTGACCGGCGCCGTCCTTGACCACGCCGCGTCGGGCTTCACGCTCTTCTCGGCCGACGGCGGCACGCAGGACGTCACCTCCCTGGAGCGCTGGGCCGGCGAAATCGTCCCGGCCGTACGCGAAGCGATCGCGAAGGAAGACGGCTGAAGCTCAGACTCGGTGTCCGCCTGCTCATCGCAGGGCTTCAGATGCAGGCTCTTCTTAGCTTGTCCGGGGCTTGAGAGCCGGGGTCTGACGGGGCCGGGGAACGGCGTCGGGAAGGAGAAGCCGCTTGAACCAGCGCCCCGAACAACCCCTGCTGAGCCGCATCCGACGCGGCCGTATCCTCCGGATGCCACTGGACCGCCACGAACCACCCCTCCCCGTCAGGGAGTTCAAGCGCCTCGACGGTCCCGTCGGCAGCCCAGGCGCTGGCCACAAGCCCCCGCCCGATCACCTCCACGCATTGATGGTGGAAGCAGGAGACAGAGACGGACAACGACTCCGCCCCCAGCGTGCGAGCCACCGCCGAACCGGACGCCACGCGTACGGGATGCACCACATGCCGATGCGCCCCCACTCCCGTCCCCGATCCCTCCACCCCACCCATGTCCTGCCGAAGCGATCCCCCCAGCGCGACGTTCACCACCTGCAGCCCCCGGCAGACCGCGAGCAGAGGCAGGCCGCAGGCCAGGGCGCACCGCGCGAGGGCGAGGTCGAACGCGTCCTGCGCGTCATCGACGTCGTACACGGACCCGTGCACCTGGGTCTCGGCCTGGGCCTGGACCTGGACCTGCTCTTGGACCTGCTCTTGGACCTGCTCCTCGAAGCCGCCCCCACCCCCCGCGTACCGCCAGGGCGCCAAGTCCCCGCCCCCTGGCAGCAGCAGCCCGTCACAGTGGGCGAGCCGCGCCGCCGCTTCCCCCGGCGGGCCGGGCAGCATCATGAACGGCTCACCCCCCGCACGGAACACCGCCTCCGCCAACGCCCGCGCCGTCACCACAGCCTCGTACCGAAGAGCCGAAGTCGACGCCGCGTATCGCTGGGGCAGGGCGATCAAGGGGCGCAGCTTCACAGTTGGATCCAGGTTGTCTTGAGCTCCGTGTACTTCTCCACGGCGTGCACCGATTTGTCCCGCCCGTTCCCCGACTGCTTGTAGCCGCCGAACGGCACCGTCACGTCCCCCTCCTCGTAGCAGTTGACCCACACCGTCCCGGCCCGCAGGCGTCGCGCCACCGTGTGCGCGGTCGACAGATCCGAGGTCCAGAGACCGGCCGCGAGCCCGTACTCCGTGTCGTTGGCGAGCGCGACCGCCTCGTCGAGCGAGCCGAAGGTGAGGACGGAGAGGACCGGGCCGAAGATCTCCTCGCGGGCGAGCGGCATGTCGGGGGTGACCCGGTCGAAGACGGTGGGCGCGAAGTAGCTTCCGCCGGGCACGACTTCACGCCGTACGCCCCCGGCCCGTAGCCGCGCACCGCCCTCCGCGCCCTGCCGCACGTGCTCCAGGACGGATTCGACGCGCGCGGCGCCCGCCAGGGCGCCCATCTCCGTGGCGGGGTCCAGCGGATCACCCACCCGCAGGGCCCCGGCCCGTTCGACGACCGCCGCCGTCACCTCCTCCGCCACCGACTCGTGGACGAGGAGTCGCGAGGGCGCGGTGCACATCTCGCCCTGGTTGAAGAAGATGCCCCAGGCCGCAGTGGCCGCTGCCGCCGCGAGGTCGGGGGCGTCGGGCAGGATGATGTTGGGGGACTTGCCGCCGAGTTCGAGCCAGACGCGCTTGAGGTTGGAGTCGGCCGCGTAGTGGAGGAACTGGCGGCCCACCGCCGTGGAGCCGGTGAACGCGAGTACGTCCACGTCCGGATGGCGGCCGAGCGCGCGGCCCGCGGTCGGGCCGTCGCCCGCGACGACGTTCAGGGCACCGGGCGGAAGCCCCGCCTCGTCGGCGATCCTGCCGAGCAACAGGGCGGACAGGGGTGTGAGTTCGGAGGGTTTCAGGACCACCGTGCAGCCTGCCGCGAGCGCCGGGGCCAGCTTCCAGGCCGCGAGCGTCAGCGGGAAGTTCCACGGGACCACCGCGCCGACGACGCCGGACGGCTCGCGTGTGACGAGGGCGAGCGCTTCGGGGTCGGTGTGCGGGGCGGTGTCGGTCAGCTTGTCGGCGAGCTGGCCGTACCAGCGGAAGGTGTTGGCCAGGGCGCGCAGTTCGACGCCGTACGACTCAGTGATCGGTTTGCCGTTCTCCAGGCAGACCGTGAGGGCGAGAGCAGAGCGGTGCTCTTCGATGAGAGCGGCGATCCGCAGCAGGGTCCGGCCCCGGTCGGCGGGGGAGAGGCGCGGCCAGGGACCCGCGTCGAAGGCGCGGCGAGCGGCTGCCACCGCCAGGTCCACTTCCTTCTCGCCCGCGTCCGCGACCATCGCGAGCGTGCGGCCGTCGCGCGGCGATACGACGGGGAACGCGCTCCCCGAGCCGTCCGTGTCGGCGCCCGCGATGCGGTGCCGGGTGGGGAGTGCGAGCGCTTCCGCCCGGCGTATCCAGTCCTGATGGCCGCTGGTGGTCAGGGCGTCGTCCGGCATGGAGTCCTCCTGGGGTATTTCGTTTGAGTTCAAACGGTAGCTGAACCGGCCGGTCCGATCGAGGGGTTGACCCCGTCACCCCGCCGCTCCTAATGTTGTTTGGGTTCAAACGAACTGGAGGAAGTCATGGCTCCCCCCACTCCCGCGCCCCCGGCGAACCCCCCGCACACGGCGACCGTGGCAGGTGTCCCCGTCGACACCCGGCACTGGATCGGCGGAGAGCGCGTCGCCTCTGCCTCTGCCTCCGTGCCCGGGGCTGCGTCCGCCGCCACCTCCGCGTCGAACGCCACCTTCACCGACCACTCGCCCCTCGACGGCGCCCCGCTCGCCGAGATCGCCCGCGGTGGCGCGGAAGAGGCCCGGGCGGCCATGGCCGCGGCCCGCGAGGCCTTTCCCGGCTGGGCCGCCACCCCGCCCGCCGAGCGCGCCCGGCTCCTGCACGCGGTCGCCGACGGAGTCGAGGCCCGCATCGAGGACCTCGCCGCCGTCGAGACCGCCGACAACGGCGCGCTCCTGCGCTCCCACCGCCGCGGCGTCATGCCCCGCGTCGCCCACAACCTCCGCTACTTCGCCGACCGCCTCCTCGCCCTCGCCCACGACGACTTCGAGACCAGGGGCCACACGAACCACGTGAGCTGGGACCCGGCGGGCCCGGCCGTCCTGATCACGCCGTGGAACGCGCCGCTGATGCTGGCCAGTTGGAAGATCGGGCCCGCCCTTGCCGCCGGGAACACCGTCGTCCTCAAGCCCGCCGAGTGGACCCCGCTGACCGCCTCGCTCTTCGCGGACATCGCGCACGAGGCGGGGCTTCCTGCCGGAGTCTTCAATGTGGTGCAGGGGTACGGCGCGGAGGTGGGCGAGGCCCTTGTCGCCGACCCTGACGTGCGCCGGATCAGCTTCACCGGGTCCGTTCCCACCGCGCGGCGGATCGCCGCGATCGCGGGTGCGCACCTTGTTCCGTGCAGCTTCGAGCTGGGCGGCAAGTCCCCGCTGCTCGTCTTCGCCGACGCCGATCCGGAGCTCGCGGCCGACCTCGCCGTCGAGCAGTTCGACAACGCGGGGCAGGTCTGCCTGGCCGCCACCCGCATCCTGGTCGAGGAGTCCGCGCGGGACGCTTTCCTCGGGCACGTTCTTGACCGAGTAACAAAGCTGACTCAGGGAGATCCGCGCGACGAGGCCACCGACGTCGGGCCCAACATCCACCCCCGGCACGTCGAACGCGTCGACGGATTCGTGCGGCGCGCCCTGGACGCGGGCGCGAAGGCGGTGATCGGCGGCGGCCGCAACACCGAGCTCGGCGGGAACCACTACCGCCCCACCCTCCTCACCGACGTCGCCCAGGACTCCGAGATCGTGCAGGAAGAGGTCTTCGGGCCCGTCCTCACCCTCCAGACCTTCCCCGACGGTGACGAGGACGAGGCCGTGCGCCTCGCCAACGACACCCGCTTCGGCCTCGCCGCGACCCTCGCCACCGGCGACCGTGAGCGCGCCGCACGGGTCGGCGCACGACTCGTCGCCGGCACGGTCTGGGTCAACTGCTTCTTCGTGCGCGACCTCTCCGCACCCTTCGGCGGCTCCCGCGATTCGGGGATCGGGCGCGAGGGCGGCGACTGGTCCTTCGACTTCTACTGCGACCTGAAGAACACCGTGACTGCGTCGAAGGGGTGGGCCCGCCATGGGTGAGATCGTCGGGGCGGGGCTCCTCGCCCACGTGCCCACCATCGTGCTGCCCGAAGAGACCCGCAAAGAGCTCAACGAAGGCCGCGAGATCAGCCTGGTCCCCGGACTGCGCCGCCTGCGCGAAGAGGTCTTCGAGACCCTCGACCACGACACCGTCGTCGTCCTCGACTCGCACTGGGCCACCACGGTCGAGTTCGTCGTCTCGGCGCACGCGCGTCGCGCAGGGCTCTTCAGCTCGGAGGAGCTGCCGCGCGGCATGTGCCGAATGCCGTACGACTATCCGGGCGACCCCGAACTTGCCGACACCATCAGTGAGTTCGCGGACCGCCACGGGACGTGGATCACCCCGATCGACGACCCGTACCTGCCGGTCCACTACGCCACGATCAACCTCTGGAAGTACCTGGGCGAAGGCCTCCCGGACAAGAAGTGGCTCTCGATCGGGGTCTGCCAGACCGGCGACACCGAGGACCACCTGCGCCTCGGCCGCGCGCTCGCCGACGGGATCGCCGCGCTGCCCGACCGCAAGGTCCTCCTCATCGCGTCCGGCGCCCTCTCGCACACCTTCTGGCCGCTGCGGCAGCTGCGCGACCACGAGTCGAGCGAGCCTTCCCACATCCGCACGCCCGAGGCGCGGGCCGCCGACGAGCGGCGCATCGAGTGGTTCGAGAGCGGCGACCACGCCGCGGTCCTGCGCACCATGCCGGAGTTCCTCACGCACAAGCCCGAGGCGCGCTTCGGCCACTACCTCATGATGATCGGTGCTCTCGGAGAAGAGCGGTGCTCCGCGCCCGGGCGCGCCTTCAGCGACTACGAGAACTCGGTGGGCACCGGCCAGATGCACCTGTGGTTCGACCGCCCCGCAGAGGGCTGGACCGCCACCGCCGCCACCGTCACCACCGCCGCCGAGCACGCCGAGAGCGAGGTCTCCCTCGTATGACGACCAACACGACCACCGTCGAATACCGCCGCATCCTCCTCGAAGGTGCCGCGGCCCAGGTCGTACGCGAGGGGGACGAGCTGGTCGCGGCCGACGGCCGCCGGGTGAAGGCGGCGGAGGCGCACCACCTCCCTCCCGTACGCCCCTCCAAGGTGATCGCCGTCCACCTCAACCACCGCAGCAGGGTGGAGGAGTTCGGCGTCGGCCTGCCACCCGCGCCGACCTACTTCCACAAGCCCATCTCGGCGCTGAACGCGCACGGCGGCGCGGTCGTCCGCCCCGAGGGCTGCAAGTACCTCAACTACGAGGGCGAGATCGGCATCGTCATCGGCCGCACCTGCCGCAACATCGCCCCCGCCGACGCGGGCGCGCACATCGCGGGCTACACCGTCGCCAACGACTACGGCCTGCACGACTTCCGCGACACCGACGCCGGTTCGATGCTCCGGGTCAAGGGCTCCGACACGCTCTGCCCGCTGGGCCCTGGCCTCGTCACGGGATGGGACTTCCACTCCAAGTACCTGCGGACGTACGTCAACGGGGAACTGGTGCAGGACGGTTCGACGGACGAGATGGAGTGGGACATGCACTATCTCGTCGCCGACATCGCCCGCACGATCACGCTGGAGCCGGGCGACGTGCTCCTGTCCGGTACCCCCGCGAATTCGCGGCCCGTGCGGCCGGGAGACGTCGTCGAGGTCGAGGCCGAGGGCCTCGGCCGCCTCACGAACCACATCGTCACAGGTCCGACGGCCATCCGCTCCGACGTCGGCGCCCAGCCCACGGAGTCCGAGGAGGTCGTGTCGACGGCCTTCGGAGGCGACTGGGAGTTCCGCGGCCAGCGGCCCCCACGCCGCTGAATCCCCTCATTCCTATGGGAGTTCATATGCTCAAGGTGATCGTCGACCTCGACGTCTGCCAGGACCACGGGCAGTGCGTCTTCGCCGCGCCGGACGTCTTCACGCTCGACCAGGAAGGCCATCTCGCGTACACCGAATCGCCCGACGAGGCTCTGCGCGCCGATGCGGAGGACGCCGCCGACGTCTGCCCGCTCCAAGCCATCCGGGTCGAGGGCTGACCCGCCGTGACCTCGGCGGGATCGGCGGGATCGGTGGGAATCGCTGTCGTCGGCGCGTCGCTCGGTGGGCTGCGGGCGGCCGAACAGTTGCGGGCGGCAGGGTGGGAAGGGCCGATCACGGTGTACGGGGATGAGCCCCACCTCCCTTACAACCGCCCCCCGTTGTCCAAGGAGGTCCTCGCGGGCGAGGCCTCGGCCACGGTCACGGCGCTGCGTCGGCGCCCCAGTATCGACGATGTGGAATGGCGGCTCGGCTCGGCGGTCACGGCCGCCGATCTGTCCGCGCGCACGCTCACCCTGGCCGATGGTTCGGTTCATGGGTACGAGGGCCTGGTGGCCGCTACAGGGGTGCGGCCACGCAGGCTTCCCTTGACCGGGGGTCCGCCACGGCATGTCGTACGGACGCTGGAGGACTCGGCGGCGCTGCGTTGCGAACTGGGGTATGGCGTCAGGGTGTTGGTGATCGGCTCGGGCTTCATCGGCTGCGAGGTGGCGGCCACGGCCCGCAAGGCGGGATGCGAGGTGACGGTCGTCGCGCCGGAGGCCGAGCCGATGATGCTCGCGGTGGGCGAGGAGCTCGGGCGGGCGCTGCGGCGGCGGCACGAGGCACGTGGGGTGCGGTTCCGGATGGGGCGGCTTGTCGCGGAACTGGGCGACGGGCGCGTGGTGTTGGACGACGGGAGCGAGTGCGCGGCCGATGTCGTCGTCGAGGCCGTCGGCTCGATGCCCAATGTGGAGTGGCTGAGGGCGGGCGAGGGGGCGGGTGTCGGCCTCGACCTGACGGACGGCATCCTCTGCGACGCGCATCTGCGGATCGGGGGGCTTCCGCACGCCGTGGCCGTGGGGGACGTGGCGCGCTTCCCGAACCCTCGATACGGCGCGCTCGCGCGGCGGGTCGAGCACTGGTCGATGCCGGCGGACTGCGCGCGGCACGGGGCGCGGGTCCTTGTGGCGGGGCTCGGGGGCGGGGAGCACGGCTTGGCGCCGTTCGCTCCGCTGCCGTCCTTCTGGAGCGACCAGTTCGATGTGCGGGTGCAGTCGTTCGGGCTGCCGGGGGTGGGGGAGGGGGCCCGGCTGTTGGAGGGGGATGTTGAGGGGGACATGGTTTACGGGTATTACGTGGGGGAGCGGTTGGTGGGGGTAGTCGCGCTTGGTGGCCCTAAGGCTGTGGGTCTGGCCGGGCGCTATCGGGCGGAGCTGATGATGTTGCCGGAGGGGGAGAAGGTGCCGTAGGGACGGGCCCTGCGGGGCTCTCCCCAACCCCGCCCCTTCCCGAAACC
>NZ_JBHTSF010000111.1:0-29117 GCF_042795295.1 Streptomyces sp. NPDC056486 | reverse complement strand
GGGCGCATGTGTAAGGGGCGGGCCTGCGCAGGCCCGCCCCTTACACATGCGCCCACCGTGGGGCGGGTTCAGCGCAGGCGCGCGACCTCCTCGGGGGACAACGCCTCGTCCCACGTGGTGAGTTCGTCCAGGTCACCCCGCAGGCTCGCCTTCTCCGTCCCGATGGAACGCAGCGGCAGGGGGACCGACGCCGCGACGGACCCGACCCGCTGACCGTCGGCGTACAAAGTGGTGTGCCCCGGAGTCGTCACCCACGTCAGCCGGGTCCAGCGGTCGAGCGGCACCGTGTAGTCGAAGCTGAAGTCGGCCGCGCCGTACCGCGTGAAGCCGACCTGCCCGGTGCCGTGCTGCATCAGCTTCAGCGCGCCCGCCCTGGAACTGAGCAGCACTTGGTCCGCGGTCCTGGCCGTCGGACGGACCTGCACGGACGCGGTCCACGGCTCGGCGACGTCGAGGCCGCCGAAGCCCACACCGTCCCGGTCGGAGTCGAAGCGCCAGGCCTTGCCGCGCACGCCGTCCATGCCGTCGACGGGAGTCGGGTTGTTGATGATGTAGGAGGTGCCGGAGAGGCGGCCCGCCACGTCCTTGGCGAAGATCGTGTTGCCGGGGCTGCCCGCGTACGTCCAGCCGCTGGGGTACGACGCGTCGTCGAACGTCCAGTGGTGGCTCGGCCGGCCCTCGACCCGCGGCGGCACCGGTGCGGGCGTCGTGCCCGGAGGGTCGCCGATGCGGGCGGCGCGGGCCCTGAAGTCGGCGAGAGCGTCCGGCGTCGTGGACTTGTTCCAGGCGCGGTCGGCGAGGATCGCGCGGGCGCCCGCCATGCTCTGCTCGAAGTACCCGTCGTCGGCCCAGAAGTTGTAGTCGGCCCAGTTGGTGACGCCGGAGCCGAGCATGTCCGGGTCGGTGTTCGGCGCCCAGCTGTCGTACATCCAGGGCTCGTCCGGATACAGGTGGTGGTAGTTGTTCGGGGTGTCGTAGAACGGGCCGATGGCGATCTCGTCGTGCCCGGGGATCTCCGGTTCGGCGCCCGTGCCCTCCCAGGTGAGGAAGACGACCGGGTCGTGGACCTTCTGCTGGGGCGCGGCGAGATGTTCGGAGCCGTTGTAGACGGCCGTGCGCTTGCCGTGCGAAGTGACGACGTCGTCAAGGGTGTTGATGTAGCGGTTGAGGAGGTCGCCGAGCGTGGACACGTCGGGCGCGCCCGCCAGATGGTCCTTCACGCGCGGGCACTCGGCGAGCTGCCCGGGGACCTCTTCCGCTCCGATCGAGAACAGCGGTGCGTCGAACCAGCCCGCGAACTCGTCGACGATCTCCTTCGACTTCGCGATCGCCTTGTCGCTGGTCATGTCGATGATCCAGTCGGGCGTGAGGTGCGAGTGCGTGTGCGCGCCCGTGCACGCCCCTGCCCCGGACCCGAAGCCGATGCCGAAGGCCTCACTGATCACGGTGGCGTGGCCGGGGAGTTCGAGGCCCGGCATCAACTGGACGTGGTGGCGGGCCGCGAAGGCCTTCAGGTGCTCGATGTCGGCCCGGCTGTAGCTGTGGTCCGGGTCGGCGAGGCCCGGGAACTTCGGGCTGTAGAGACGGAAGCCCTCGGACTCGGAGAGATGCAGGAAGAGAGTGTTGAGCTTCTGGTCGCCCATCCTGCGGATCAGGTTCTCCAGGTAGGCGATCTTCCAGTACTTGCGGCCCGCGTCGAGGTGGACCATGCGTATCGCCTGCGCGGGACGGTCGGTGGAGCGGGCGCGGGGGACGGCGCGGTGGTCGTCGGCCGTGGCGCGCAGCAGCTGGAGGAGGGTGCGGGTGCCGTAGTAGAGGCCGTGGGTGGAGGCGGCTTCGATACGGATCGGGCCCGCGCTGTCGAAGGTGTACCCCTCGGCGCCGAGCTTTCCCTCGGGGGTGAGGCCGAGGGTGATGTCGCCGTCGGCGGGGCGGCTCGCGCGGTGGGCGATCTGGGCGATCCGGGGTGTGATGCCGGTGACCTGCTTGATCTCCGTACGGAGCTGGGTGGCGAGCTTGCGCACGGACTGGTGTGCGGGGCCCGGGAATTCGCTGCGGCCCGAGGGGAGCGCGGTGGTGGATCCGGCGCGCCGGTCGATCAGGATGCGGGTGCGCTCGGTGAGTTCCGTACGGCCGTCGAGCGCGGTCCAGTCGGTGGGGCGGGGGACGACGGAGGGCACTGCGGCCTCCGTGGCGGTTGCGGTGCTCGGCAAAGACAGACCTCCTATGAATAGCCCGAGGATGAGCGATATCACCGGCATGGTGCGACGCACGTGTGTCCTCCCGCGGCTTGGCGATCCGGTGGGACCGTAGCCGTGGGGTGCTGGTGTGGCAAGGGGAGTTGCAGGGATGTGCGGGAAAGGGCGAAAGCCCCCGCGTGGGGGCGCGGGGGCTTCCAGGGGTGGCAGGAGTGACTTATAGATCGGATGGGTTGGGCGTCGGGTGAGGCGGGGCTTGTCGGTTGCGTCAGGCCGCCATCGGGAAGTGCCCCGTACCGTGCGCGGGGTCCACGCCGAGGTCCGCCAGCGCGGCCCGCGCCGCGCGGCGGCCCGAATGCAGCGCGCCCTGCACCGTGCTGGTGTCCCGGTGGTCCCCGCACACATAGAGCCCCGAGAACAGCCGCACAGGGCGGCGCAGATCGTGCGGGGGCGGCATCGCGGGCACCGCATCGCGGGTGTGATGGACGGCGAGGGGTTCCCAGCGGGCGGCCGATGTGCCGTACAGCTCGGCGAGATGGGCGAGGACGGCGCGCTCGTCCGGCGGCGGGCCGAGGACCGTCGACGAGATGAGCGCCCGGCCCGCGGGCGCGCGCGACGGGTCGACGTGGCTGACCACGGCCGTGTGCGCGACCGGCCCCGAACGGTCGGCGTCGAGCAGCAGGGCGGGCTCGGCGAGCGGCGGCTCGGGGGCCGCGTGGTGCACCACCGTCACCTGGTGGAAGGGCGGTACGCGCAGGCCGGGAAGGAGTTCGGCGGCGGCGCGGGCGTCGGTGGCGAGCAGGACGGCACGGCAGCCCACTTCGCCGTGCTCCGCGGTGGTGACCGAGGTGGTGGAGACGGCGGTGACGCGTACGCCGGTGCGCACCGTCCCCGGCGGCAGCGCGGCCGACAGGAGCTCGGGCAGTACCTCCGCGCCGCCCTCGGGCAGGCACAGGCGGCCGCGTGCGAAGGAGCGCAGGGCGAGGTCCGCGCACCGGCTCGACGTCATCAGGTCCGGGTCGCAGAGGAGTGCCGAGAGCAGTGGGCGCAGGAAGCCGTTGACGGTGCGCGCGGGCAGACCACGGGCGAAGAGGGCTTGTGACGCGGGGAGTTCGGGGCGGGCGAGAAGACGCTTCGGGTGCGTCGCCGCGAGTCTGGCGAGTGCCGCGCCGAGGCGGGCCTGGTCGAGGGGGCCGCCGAGGGGGGCCGCGCGGGGCGTGGTCCGTGCCGTTCGCGGGCCCCTGGGGGCGCTTGCCAGGGCGCGTGCGGCGGTCAGTGCGCCCCTTGCGCGCCGGGAGCTCGTGGGCTCGACGGCGCGGTGGTGCCTGCCTTCGCTGTGTACCAGTACGCCGGGCGCGAAGGGCCGCAGTACGAGTGCGTCGAGCCCTGGCGTGGTGCGTAACTCGGGGTAGGACGTGGTGAGCAGTTGCCCGGTCCTGTCGAGCCGGAACCCGTCGACCTTCTCCGTCGACATGCGCCCACCGAGGTAAGGAGCGGCTTCCAGGACGACGGTCGTTACACCGGCCCTGGTCAGCTGGTGGGCGGCAGACAGTCCCGCGACCCCCGCTCCCACGATGACGACATCCGCATGGTGCGCAGGCTCTGGCACGTGCCCCTCCCCGAGGTAGCGCGGCTGCTGGGGACGTCATGCCCTCAACAGGGCTTCGGAATCACCGAGTACCGCACGAGGGTAGGAGCCATGACGGTCGGCGGCAGTCGCGCATCGACCGAGCACGGTCGCACGCCGGTCGCACGCGGCGCTGTCTGCCGCGGTGCCGCTGATTGAAGTGCCGCTCATTGAAGTGCCGTTTACCGCAGTGCCGCGCGGATCGACTCCTCGATGCCCGGGAACGCGAACGAGAAGCCCGACTCCAGAAGCCGCGTCGGCAGGACCCGCTGGCTGCCGAGCACGTCACCGGCCATCTCGCCGAGCACGACGCGCAACGCGGGCGACGGCGCCGTGAAGAGCGTGGGCCGGTGCAGCACCCGCCCCATCGCGGCCGTCACCTCGCGGTTGGTGCGCGGGTCGGGCGCCGTCAGATTGACCGGCCCCGAGAGCGAATCCGTGTCGAGCAGGTGCCGCAGCGCGGCCACCGCGTCGTGCAGCGAGATGTGGCTCCAGTACTGACGGCCATTGCCCAGGCGCCCGCCGAGCCCTGCCTTGAAGAGCGGGAACATCCGCCCCCAGGCCCCGCCCTCGCGCGCCACCACCAGGCCGTTGCGCGCGAAGACCGTGCGGATGCCCGCTTCGTGCGCCGCGGCCGCCGCGCCCTCCCACTCCACGCACAGGGAGGGCAGGAAGCCCTCTCCGGCAGGGGCGCTCTCGTCCACCGCACGCTGACCGGTGTCTCCGTAGTAGCCGATCGCGCTCGCGCACAGGAACACCCGGGGCGGCTCGTCCAGCGAGGTCACCGCATCGGCGAGCGCCGATGTGCCGAGCACCCTGCTGTCACGGATCTCCTGCTTGTAGGCGGCGGTCCAGCGGTGGTCGCCGACCCCGGCTCCCGCGAGGTTCACGAGCGCGTCGCAGCCCACGAGCCCCGCAGTGTCGACGTACCTCTCCTTGGGGTCCCATCGCACCTCGTACTTCGTACGAGGTGCCCGGCGCACGAGCCGCACCACCTCGTGACCGTCGTCGGTAAGAGCGCGTGTCAGCGCCGTTCCGATGAGGCCGGACGCACCGGCCACGGCTATACGGGACCGCCGCGCGGACGGGACTGACTGTTCGGACTCGGTGGACTCCATGACGCCATCCTGCCCCGGAAACCCGCGGAGAGCCGAGAGCGGAGAGCCGAGAGCCCGAGAGTGCAGAGAGCGCAGAGAGCCGCGAGGCGTCCGTCGTACAGTGACGCCCATGCCGGACACGCACATACGTACCGCCCTGCCGGACGACGAAGAAGCCCTCGGCCACATCGACCGCGCCACCTGGTCCACCCTGCACGCGGTACAACCGGCTCCACAGCTCCCGTACCCGCCGTTCTTCACGGACCGCTTCGGCCCCCGCGACCACCTGGTCGCCGAGCGGCACGGCGTGGTCGTCGGCTACATACGGCTCGGTTTCCCCACGTCCCTGCTCGCCAACGCCCACGTGCGCCAGATCCTGGGCCTTGCCGTCGCGGACGAGGCGCGCGGCAAGGGAGTGGGCCGCCGACTGGTCAGGGCCGCGGTGGAGGAGGCCCGCCGCCAGGGCGCTCGGCGCATCACGCTGAGAGTGCTCGGCCACAACACCGCGGCCCGGACGCTCTACGTGTCCGAGGGGTTCGTGGTCGAGGGGGTCCTGCCGGGAGAGTTCTTCCTCGACGGCTCGTACGTGGACGATGTGCTGATGGGGCGCGGGCTCTGACACTTCCGGGGCGGCCATGATCTCCACCCGGGGTTCGGCACCCGACGGACCGGCCCGGCGTGCGGCGTACGCGCGCGCGTAGGAGCGTGAGGAGGCCGACCGGAAGGAGCGAACCGATGTTCAGGGTCGCTGCTGCCAGTCGGCGAGACCGGGACGAGCCGGGCTGGCTGCGCGGCGCGCCACCGCCCCACTGGGTTCGCTGGCCTCCGCCCGTACTCCTCGCCGTGCTCTCCGTCATCCAGCTGTCCACTCCGGAGACGGTCGACCTCAGCTTCCTGCTCGCCGCCGTGCCGCCGCTGGCCGCACTGTCGTACGGCGCGTCGGCCACGGCCCTCTTCGGCGGCACCGCGGTGCTGCTGCTCTCCCTGCCGGGCTTCGGACTCGGCCGCCCCGGGAGCAGCGATCTGCTGACCGTCACCTTCGTGGCGCTGCTGAGCATCGTGTTCGCCTGGGTACGCAGCCGGCGCGACGCCCAGCTCGTCACCGTCCGCACCGTCGCGGAGGCCGCCCAGTTCGCCGTCCTGCCACCGCTGCCGGAGAGCGTGGGCCCGGTGCGCTGCGCGGGTCTCTACCGTGCGGCGCAGGGCGGGACGCTGGTCGGCGGCGATCTCTTCGACGTACGCAAGGGGATCTGTGGAGTACGGGCCCTGGTCGGCGACGTCCAGGGGCACGGCCTCGCGGCCGTCGGCACGGTGGCCGCGCTGCTCGGCGCCTTCCGCGAGGCGGTGCTCGACCAGCCCGATCTGGAGGGGGTCGCCGCCCGCCTCGACCGGCGCCTGGTGGTCGACTCAGAGCAGGCCGAGCACGCCGAGCTCTTCGCCACCGCCGTGCTCCTGGAGTTCCGTGACGACGCTCCCGAGCTGCGGATCGTCTCCTGCGGCCACCCGCCCCCGCTGCTGCTGCGCGGCGGAGTCGTCGAGGAGCTCACCGTGGCGCCGGGCGCGCCGCTGGGCCTGGGGATCGCCGGAGTCGCCCCGCCCGAAGAGGTGACCCTCGCCCTGAGGCCCCGTGACCGGCTGCTCGTCGTGACCGACGGGGTGACCGAGGCGCGGAACGCGGCCGGTGACTTCTACCCGCTGCCCGAGCGCCTCGCCGTGCTCTGCGTCGACCTGCTTGACGACCCGGCGGCGCTGACCTCCGCGGTGTGGGCGGACCTGATGCAGTTCTGCGGCGGGGTCGGGGACGACGTGGCGCTGCTGGCGTTCTCGCTGGACCTGGACCTGGACCTGGACCTGGATCTGGATCTGGAGCCGGATCCGGAGTCGTAGGGGAGCTGTTGGCGGCAGCCTCAGCCGTCACCGCGCCCGGCGGTCAGGAGCCGAAGCCCGCCCGTCAGTTCGCGCAGGCAGCGCACCGCCAGGACGGCCGGGGAGCCGGGTCCTTCGGTGGGTGCGTCCGTGGCGGCCCAGGTCTCCAGGGCCAGGCGGATGGCGTCCGTGGCGGCAGCGGCCGCCAGGCGTACGTCCAGTTCGTCGGCGTCTTCCCCGGCCAGGCGGGCGAGCACGGGCACGAGCTGCTCCTCGGACTCCTGGTTCACGCGGTACCAGACGGCGCGCAGCGCCGGATCGTCCTGCGCGGCGCGCAGCAGGCCGCGGGTCCACTCCAGGGACTCGGCCGCGCGGTCGTCCGCCGCGGTCAGCGCGTCCGCGATGGACCGCTCAAGCGCCGTCGGTACGCCCGCGGCCGGGTCGAGGTCCGCCAGGCGGGCCCGCCACTCGGCGGCGCCGCCCGCGAGGAGCGGCGCGACCGCGTCCTGCTTGTTGCGGAAGTACCGGTAGAAGGTGCGCAGCGCCACTCCGGCGCGGCCCGCGATCTCCTCGGCCGTGGTGCCGTCCGGGCCTCGCTCGGCGAAGAGCTCGGCCGCGGCGCGGGCGATGTCGAGCTGCGTGGCCGCCTTGCGGCGCTCGGTCAGCGACGGTTGCGACGGCTGGGGCCGCTGGGGTTTCCGGGGCTGCGACGGGTGGGTGCTCACCCCCGCAGCCTACGCGCGATCATCACCCTGATACGTGAATTGTCGGCATGGCAAAACGTGCCAGAGGGGCGTACATTGAAATCAGATCGGGAAGGCCGGATCCATGGGCGGATCCGGGAGCCCGGAGTTGATCGGAGGCATTTCATGAACCGCTACGCAGGCCGTCGCGCACTCATCACCGGCGGTGGCTCGGGCATCGGACAGGCCACCGTCCTCCGGATCCTCGAGGAGGGCGGCACGGTCGTCGCCGCCGACGTCAGCGAGGCGGGACTGAAGGACACCTCCGAGAAGGCGGGCGCCGCGGCCGACCGCCTCACCACTCTCGTGGTCGACATCTCGGACGAGACCTCGGTGCGCGAGGGCGTCGCCGCCGCCGTCACCACGCTCGGCGGCCTGGACGTCCTGGTGAACGCGGCGGGCGTGCTCCGCTCCTCGCACACGCACGAGACCAGCCTGGATTCCTTCGACCACGTCATCCGGATCAACCTGGTCGGCACGTTCCTGGTGATCCGCGAGGCGATCCCGGCGCTGCTCGACGGCGATGACGCCGCCGTCGTCAACTTCAGCTCCACCTCCGCGACGTTCGCCCACCCGTACATGGCCGCGTACGCGGCGAGCAAGGGCGGCATCCAGTCCATGACGCACGCGCTGGCCGCCGAGTACGGCAAGCAGGGGATCCGCTTCAACTCCGTCCAGCCCGGCTCCATATCCAGCGGCATGACCGACGGCAGCGGTGCCAGCAAGCAGAGCGTGGGTCCCGGCCTGCCCGAGGACGCCGACCTGAGCTTGTTCGTGAAGCTGGCCCCGGCCATCGGCAAGGGCTTCGCGGGGCCGGAGTCCGTGGCATCGGTGGTCGCCCTGCTCGGCTCGCAGGACGGCAAGTTCATCACCGGCACCGAGGTCCGGGTCGACGGCGGCACCCACTTCTGACACTTTTGAGCCGCTTCCGGGCTCCGGTTCCCGGCTCCGGTTCACCCGAGTGGCGGATCGCAGATCGCGGGTGGTGCGGGTGGGGCGGAGGGTCGGACCATGCGTGTCTTGCGTCGATGGTCCGGGGCGCGCGTGCCGTCGGCGGCGCGTGCGGCGGGCCGTGCCGCCCGGGCCGCCCGTGCGGCCCGTGTGGCGCTGGGTTGCCTTCCCGGGTTCGTGGCCGTGGGGCTTCTGCTGATGTGCGCGCTGTTCGTGGGGCCCGGCGCGTCGGGGGCCTCGGGGCGAGCGGGTGACGGCCACGGTCCGGTGGCCCTCTCCGGGCGCTCCGGGCTCTCCGGGCTCTCCGGGTTCGGCCTCTCCGAACACTCCGGGCCCGGCGAGCGGGCAGGCGTGACCGGGCGGCGCTCCGAGATGCCGGCGGCCGCGTCGCCGGTGCGACGGATGGCGGGGCATCTGGCGGCGCAGCCCCGCGTCGTGCCGCGTGCCGAGTGGCTCCCCGCCGCGCTACAGGAGCAGCCGCCCGCCCGGTATGCCGACCGGGTCCGCGCGGTGTTCGTGCACCACACGGACTCGCCGAACAGCTACGACTGCGGCGATGCCCCGCGCATCATCCGCTATCTGTACACCGGTCAGACCGAGGGCAGGCAGTGGGACGACATCGGCTACAACTTCCTCGTCGACCGGTGCGGGACCGTCTACGAAGGGCGTGCGGGCGGGATCGACCGCGCCGTGGTCGGGGCGCACACGCAAGGCTTCAACCGGGGTTCGGTGGGGATAGCGGCGATAGGGACGTTCACGGAGGGGGTTCCTGTTCCCAAGGCGATGACCGATGCCGTAGCGGCGCTTGCGGCGTGGAAGCTCGGCCTTTCGGACGTGGACCCGCGTTCCACGGTGCGGCTCGTGTCATCGAACAGCCTCAGCAAGTACGCGGAGGGGGCGAGCGGCCGGTTCAGCGCGGTGTCCGGGCACAACGACGGCTACTACACACAATGCCCGGGGGCGGCACTGACATCGGCGCTCCCCGCGATCAGGGAGGCGGCGGCACGGTTGCAGAGCCGGTAGGAGAAGTCGTGGGCCGCTCAGTCGACCTCGCCGAAGCGTTCCCGCAGCTTCGGGTAGTGCTGGGTCAGCACCGCTTCGTCCTCGAAGGCGAGCGGTGTGCCCTCCGGTTCGGCCGGGGCGGGAGCGATGCCGAGGTCGGGGGAGACGACGCCGGTGAGCTGCTCGTAGGCCTCGTCCGCCGCGTAGCCGAGCTCCTCGCCGTCACCGTCGATCTCCTCGTCGAAGTCGTCGAGGAGATCCGCGAGCGAGTCGGGGTCGTGCAGGGCTCCCTCGAAGACCTCACGCCCCTGGCCGATCAGCCAGCAGCGGAAGTAGTCGAAGGCATCGTCGCTCGCGCCGCCGAGGATGATCCAGGCAGCACCCCAGAGGTCCCAGCGGTACGCACGGTTGTAGCGCGCCTCGAAGTGACGGGCGAAGTCGAGCACCATGTCCGGCTCAAGTTCGAGCAGCTTCTCGGTGAGCAGGTCGGCGTGGTCCTCGGGGTCGCCCTCGGCGGCCACGCGGGTGCGGTCCACGATCTCCCAGAACTCCGTCTCGTCCATCACGGGACAAGCATCGGCCCTGGGGGGTGGGTACGCACGCGGAGTGCGGCGGATGCGGCCCTCTCGTTATGCGTGCACATGCCCATGGAAAACCCGACAGCAGATGTCGGTATTGAGTGGCAGCCTCCAGGACATGGAGAGCAAGGAGAGCAAAGACATGGCGAGCACACCCGCATCCGCGCCCGCATCCGCAGCCGGACCCGCGCAGTCCCTGACCGGAAAGGTCGCCCTCGTCGCCGGTGCCACCCGTGGCGCGGGCCGGGCCATGGCCGTGGAGCTGGGCCGTGCCGGAGCCACCGTGTACGCGACGGGACGCACGACCCGCAAGCACACCAGCGAGGTCGGCCGCACCACGGAGACCATCGAGGAGACCGCGGAGCTGATCACCGCGGCGGGCCGGGAAGCCGGGGGAGCGGGCACCGGGATCGCCGTACCCACCGATCACCTGGAGCCCGAGCAGGTCGAGGCCCTCGTCGAGCGGATCGACCGTGAGCAGGGCCGTCTGGACATCCTGGTCAACGACATCTGGGGCGGCGACGTCCACGTCGAGTGGGACAAGAAGATGTGGGAGCACGACCTCGAAAAAGGGCTGCGCCTGATGCGCCTGGGCATCGAGACCCACATCGTCACCAGCCGTTACGCACTGCCGCTGCTCATCAGGAACCCCGGCGGCCTGGTCGTCGAGGTCACCGACGGGACCGAGGAGTACAACGGCCCCAACTACCGCAAGCCCTTCTACTACGACCTCACCAAGTCGGCCCCGCTGCGGATGGCGCGCGGCCTCGCCGAGGAGCTCAAGGAGTACGGCTGCACGGCGCTCTGTCTGTCCCCCGGCTGGCTGCGCTCCGAGTTCATGCTCGACACGGCCTTCAGCGTGACGGAGGAGAACTGGCAGGACGGCTGCGAGCAGAATCCGCACTTCGCGATCTCCGAGACCCCGACGTTCGTGGGCCGGGCCCTGGTCGCGCTCGCCTCCGACCCCGACGTGGCCCGCTGGAACGCGGCGTCGCTCTCCAGCGGCGGCCTCGCCAAGGAGTACGGCTTCACGGACATCGACGGTTCGGCGCCGGACGCCTGGCGCTACATCGCGGAGGTCGAACAGCAGGGCAAGCCCGCGGACGTCACGGGTTACCGCTAGTCACCCCGAGTCGCGCAGGTGGCGCCCCGGCTAGCGGCATCATGGGGGGCATGCGCGCTGCACGCCTCATCAAGATGGTGCTTCTGCTCCAGGCCCGCCCCTCCATGACCGCCGCCGAGCTCGCGGGTGAGCTCGAAGTGTCCGAGCGGACCATCACCCGCGATGCCCAGGCGCTCTCGGAGGCGGGAGTCCCGGTGTACGCGGACCGGGGGCGGACCGGCGGCTACCGGCTCATCGGCGGCTACCGCACCCGGCTCACCGGCCTCGGACGCAGCGAGGCGGAGGCCCTGTTCCTGTCCGGAGTGCCGGGCGCGCTGCGGGAGATGGGCCTGGAGGACGCGGCGTCGGCGGCCCGCCTGAAGGTGTCGGCGGCGCTGATGCCCTCGCTGCGGGACGCCTCGCAGAACGCATCGCAGCGGTTCCACCTGGACGCGCCGGGCTGGTTCCAGGAGACGACGGCGCCCGAGCTGCTGCCCCCGCTGGCGGACGCGGTGTGGGACGACCGGCGGGTCACCGCCCGCTACCGGCGCCAGGACTCCGAGGTGGAAAGGGAGTTGGAGCCCTACGGCCTCGTGCTCAAGGCGGGTGTCTGGTATCTGTGCGCGCGGGTTCCCGACACGGGTTCGTTCCGGGTGTACCGCATCGACCGGTTCGCCGCGATCGTCGCGGGCGAGGACCGCTTCGTACGCGACGAGGAGTTCGATCTGCCGGGCTTCTGGGAGGAGCGGGCCGAGCAGTTCGCGCGGGCGATCCTGCGGTCCGAGGTCGTGGTGCGGCTCTCCGAGGCGGGCGTACGACAGCTTCCGTACGCCACTGATTCCGCGTCCACGCGTGATGCGGTGGAGACCGCGAGCGCCCCGGACGACGAGGGCTGGGTGACGCTCACCCTCGCCGTGGAGAACGAAATGGTCGCGTACACCCAGCTCATGTCCCTGGGCCCGGAGGCGGAGGTCTTGGAACCGGCGACGCTGAGGGAGAGATTCACAGAAGCGGCCCACCAGATGGCCAGCCGCTACGAGTAGCGGCAATCGGGCGGCTGGGCGGGAAGACATCCGCCGCGAAGCGGCGGGCCAAAAAGCGCACCCGCACACGGGTACGGGTCCCTGCCACAAAGGCAGGGACCCGTACCCACACACATCAGGCCGAAGGCTACAGACCGTACTTGGCCCGAGCCTCCTTCACCGCGGAAGCGGGAACCTCGCCCCGCCGCGCCAGCTGCGCAAGAGCGGCGACGACGATCGACTCGGCGTCGATGCCGAAGTGGCGACGCGCCGCGTCACGCGTGTCCGAGATACCGAAGCCGTCCGCGCCGAGGGACGAGTAGTCCTGCTCGACCCACTGCGCGATCTGGTCGGGAACCTGCCGCATGTAGTCGGAGACGGCGAGCACGGGACCCTGCGCACCCTCAAGGGCGCTGCGCACGTAAGGAGTCTGCTCCTCGCCGCGCAGGATCGCCTCGTCCGCCTCGAGGGCGTCGCGGCGCAGCTCGGTCCAGGAGGTCGCGGACCACACGTCGGCGGCCACACCCCACTCCTCGGCGAGCATCTTCTGGGCGGCGAGTGTCCAGTGGATGGCCGTACCCGAACCGATCAGCTGGATGCGCGCGGCGTTGGCCGCCGCCGCAAGACCAGCCGTCTCGGCCGTGTTGAAGCGGTACAGACCGCGCACGATGCCCTCGTCGACGCCCGCGGGCTTCGCGGGCTGCGGCATCGGCTCGTTGTAGACGGTGAGGTAGTAGAAGACGTTCTGGTCCTCACCGGGGGCCGCCTCGCCGTACATCCGGCGCAGACCGTCCTTGACGATCGCCGCGACCTCGTAGGCGAACGCGGGGTCGTACGACATGGCGGCGGGGTTCGTCGCGGCGATCACCGGGGAGTGGCCGTCCGCGTGCTGCAGACCCTCGCCCGTCAGCGTCGTACGACCGGCAGTGGCGCCGACGAGGAAGCCGCGGCCGAGCTGGTCGCCGAGCTGCCACATCTGGTCGGCGGTCCGCTGCCAGCCGAACATCGAGTAGAAGATGTAGAAGGGGATCATCGCCTCGCCGTGCGTCGCGTACGACGACGAAGCGGCGATGAAGTCCGCCATGGACCCGGCCTCGGTGATCCCCTCGTTGAGGATCTGGCCGTCCTTGGCCTCCTTGTAGTACATCAGCTGGTCGCGGTCGACCGGCTCGTACGTCTGACCCTTCGGCGAGTAGATGCCGAGCGAGGGGAAGAGCGACTCCATGCCGAAGGTGCGCGCCTCGTCGGGGACGATCGGCACCCAGCGCTTGCCGGTCTCCTTGTCCCGTACGAGGTCCTTGACCAGGCGTACGAAGGCCATGGTCGTCGCCATCGACTGCGAGCCCGAGCCCTTGTCGAACGAGGCGAACGACTTGTCGGCGGGGGCGGGCAGCGGCGCGAGGGGCTGCGTGCGACGGGCCGGGGCCGGACCGCCGAGGGCGGCACGGCGCTCCTGGAGGTAGCGGACCTCGGGGGCGTCGGCACCCGGGTGGCCGTAGGGCACCTGGCCGTCGACGAACGCGCTGTCCGGGATCGGCAGCTCGAGGAGGTCGCGCATGTCCTTGAACTCGTCCACCGTGAGCTTCTTCATCTGGTGGTTGGCGTTCTTGGACTCGAAGCCCTTGCCGAGCGTGAATCCCTTGACCGTCTGCGCGAGGATCACGGTCGGCGCGCCCTTGTGGGTGAGCGCCGCACGGTAGGCCGCGTAGACCTTGCGGGCCTCGTGGCCGCCGCGCGAGAGGTGGAAACACTCGCTGATCTTGTCGTCGCTGAGCAGCTTGCCCAGCTCGACGAGCGCGGGCTCGGCGCCGAAGAAGTGCTCGCGGATGTAGGCGGCGTCGCGCGTCGCATACGTCTGGAACTGCGCGTCCGGCACCTCGCGGAGGCGGCGGACCAGGGCGCCAGTGGCGTCGAGCCGGAACAGCTCGTCCCAGGCGTTGCCCCACAGGACCTTGATGACGTTCCAGCCGGCGCCGCGGAACTGGGCCTCCAGCTCCTGCACCACGCGGAAGTTGGCGCGGACCGGGCCGTCGAGGCGCTGCAGGTTGCAGTTGATGACGTACGTGAGGTTGTCGAGACCCTCACGTGCGGCGAGCGCGAGGGCTGCCGTCGACTCGGGCTCGTCCATCTCGCCGTCACCGAGGAACGCCCACACGTGCGAGGCGGAGACGTCCTTGATGTTGCGGTTGGTGAGGTAGCGGTTGAAGCGCGCCTGGTAGATCGCCGACAGCGGGCCGAGGCCCATGGAGACGGTCGGGAACTCCCACAGCCAGGGCAGACGGCGCGGGTGCGGGTAGGACGGCAGGCCGTTGCCACCCGCCTCCTGGCGGAAGTTGTCGAGCTGCGTCTCGTTCAGACGGCCGTCGAGGAAGGCGCGGGCGTAGATGCCGGGGGATGCGTGGCCCTGGATGTAGAGCTGGTCGCCGGAGCCGTCCCCCTCCTTGCCCTGGAAGAAGTGGTTGAAGCCGGTCTCGTACAGCCAGGCGGCGGAGGCGAAGGTGGCGATGTGGCCGCCCACTCCGTGTTTGCTGCCCCGGGTCACCATCGCGGCCGCGTTCCAGCGGTTCCACGCGGCGATGCGCTGCTCCATCGCCTCGTCGCCCTCGACCGCCGGCTCGGCGGAGGTGGGGATGGTGTTGACGTAATCGGTCTCAAGGAGCTTGGGCAGCGCCAGGCCCGCGCCCTCGGCGCGCTCCAGCGTGCGCCGCATCAGGTATGCGGCACGGTGCGGCCCGGCCGCCTGGGTAACGGCGTCCAGGGAGGCCTGCCATTCGGCGGTCTCCTCGGGGTCGCGGTCCGGGAGCTGGTCGAGCTCGCTCGGCTGGATTGCGGAGGGGTCGGTCATGTCGCCGCCTTCCTGAGTCGGAGGGGGTCCCCTGTTCGGTAAGGGGTGGGGGTGCCCTAGGTCTTTGGCAGGACAGGGCGTGAGGCTCTGGTGAGAGCCCGTCGGAGACTCTAACTCCGTGATCGATGATCGATCAAAGGGTTGAAGGCGAAAACTCCTTCATATTCAGAAAGTAGGCATCCGGTGCCAACAAATCGGGCACGCGGTGCCTTCGATTTGAAGGATCGAGGCAGGGATCTTCGCAGGTGAGAGCACGTATGAGCGCGGCGGCCACGGATGAGCGCGAGCTCCCGGAGCGGCCCTGTGGGACAGGTCAGGCGCGCGGCGCGCAGCCCAGCACGTGGGCCTTCACCAGCTCGGCGATCGCGGGATCCCGGCTCCGGAAGGCCGAGACCAGAGCCTCGTGCTCCTCCGCGTACGACTGCTGCACCGTCCCGAGCCACCGGATGGACAGCGCCGTGAAGACCTCGATGCCCAGGCCCTCCCAGGTGTGAAGGAGGACGGAGTTGTCCGCGGCCCGTACCAACTCCCGGTGGAAACCGACCGTGTGCCGCACCTGAGAGGTGCCGTCGGCGGCCCGGTCCGCCTCGTACAGGGCGGCGACATGGGGTTCGAGGGCCGAGCAGTCCACGGCCAGGCTCTCCGCCGCCAGCTCGGCGGCGATGGCCTCCAGGCCCGCACGGACGGGGTAGCTCTCCTCCAGGTCCGCCGCGGTCAGGTTCCGTACGCGAACGCCCTTGTTGGGCGCCGACTCGATGAGCCGCAGTGTCTCGAGCTCCCGCAGGGCTTCCCGTACGGGTGTCTGCGAGACCTCGAGCTCCACGGCGATCCGCCGCTCCACGATCCGCTCGCCCGGCTGCCAGCGCCCGCTGACGATCCCCTCCACGATGTGCTCGCGGATCTGTTCGCGCAGCGAGTGAACGACGGGCGCGGTCATGTGGGCTCCTCCGGCGGGGCAGCGCCCCAGGGCGTTGTGACCCCTAGACAATACGGCGACGCCCCCGCTCGGAAACCTCCGAACGGGGGCGTACGCACTGATGAGACGAGTCTTACAGCCCTGAGGCCGAAGAACTACAGGGAGCTACAGGCCGAGCTCGACCTCGAACTCGCCCGCCTCCAGGATCGCCTTGACCGTGGTCAGGTAACGGGCGGCGTCCGCGCCGTCCACCAGACGGTGGTCGTAGGAGAGCGAGAGGTACGTCATGTCACGGATCGCGATGGTCTCGCCGAGGTCCGGGTGGTTGATGACCACCGGACGCTTGACCGTGGCACCGATGCCGAGGATGGCGGCCTGGTTCGGCGGCACGATGACCGTGTCGAACAGGGCACCGCGCGAACCGGTGTTGGAGACCGTGAAGGTGGCGCCGGACATGTCGTCCGGGGTGAGGCCACCGCCACGGGCCTTGCCGGCCAGCTCTGCGGTCTTCTTGGAGATACCGGCGATGTTCAGGTCGCCCGCACCCTTGATGACCGGCGTCATCAGACCCTTCTCGGCGTCAACGGCGATGCCGATGTTCTCCGAGTCGAAGTACGTGATGGTGCCTTCGTCGTCGTTGATCCGGGCGTTGACGACCGGGTGGGCCTTCAGCGCCTGGGCGGCGGCCTTGACGAAGAACGGCATCGGGGAGAGCTTGACGCCCTCGCGAGCCGCGAACGAGTCCTTCGCCTTGGCGCGCAGCTTCATCAGCTTCGTGATGTCGACCTCGAGGACCGAGGTCAGTTGGGCCTGCGAGTGCAGCGCCTTCATCATGTTGTCGCCGATGACCTTGCGCATGCGGGTCATCTTGACCGTCTGACCGCGGAGGGGAGAGACCTCCAGGGCCGGAGCCTTCGACGGGGCCGGAGCAGCGGCGGCCGGAGCCGGGGCCGCGGCCTTCTTGGCCTCGGCGGCGGCGATGACGTCCTGCTTGCGGATGCGGCCACCGACGCCGGTGCCCTTGACGTCCGACAGGCTCACGCCGTGCTCGTTGGCCAGCTTGCGGACCAGTGGCGTGACGTACGCACCGTCGTCGGCCGGGGAGGCCTGCGCCGGGGCGGCGGGAGCGGACGGAGCCGGAGCGGCGGGCTGCGCCGGGGCGGGCGCGGCCGGAGCAGCCGGAGCAGCGGGCTGAGCCGGAGCCGGAGCGGCAGCGGCGGGCGCGGCCGGGGCGGCGGGCTCGGGAGCCGGAGCCGCGGGGGCGGCCGGAGCGGGCTTCTCGGCGGCAGGAGCGGCCGGGGCAGCCGGAGCGGCAGCGGCAGGAGCCGCACCGGGAGCGCCGACGACGGCGAGCTTGGCGCCGACCTCAGCGGTCTCGTCCTCGCCCACGACGATCTCGAGCAGCACGCCCGCGACCGGGGAGGGGATCTCGGTGTCGACCTTGTCCGTGGAGACCTCGAGCAGGGGCTCGTCCTCCGCGACCTCCTCGCCGACCTCCTTCAGCCAACGGGTGACGGTGCCCTCGGTGACCGACTCGCCCAGTGCGGGCAGCGTGACGTCGGTACCGGAGGCGCCACCGGCCGGGGCTGCCGGGGCGGCAGGCGCCTCGGCGGCGGGAGCCGGAGCCGCGGGGGCCTCGGCGGCGGGGGCCGGAGCCTCCTCCTGCGCGGGCTCGGCGGCCGGAGCGGACTCGGCAGCGGGCTGTGCTGCATCAGCCGCCTCCGGCGCCGGGCCACTGCCGTCGTCGATGACGGCCAGCTCGGCGCCGACCTCGACGGTCTCGTCCTCGGCGACCTTGATGGAGGCCAGGATGCCCGCGGCAGGGGAGGGGATCTCGGTGTCGACCTTGTCGGTCGAGACCTCGAGCAACGGCTCGTCGGCCTCGACGCGCTCGCCCTCGGCCTTCAGCCAACGGGTGACAGTGCCCTCGGTGACGCTCTCGCCGAGCGCCGGAAGGGATACGGAAACCGCCATGGTTTCAGTTGCTCCTTACAAAAATTGGGGCCTCCCCTGCTCGAGCGTAGTCGAGAGCTTGGGGAAGGAAGTCTAGGTCGTCGCGCCCGAAACTGAAGGTCAGTCGTGGGAGTGGAGAGGCTTGCCTGCGAGGGCCAGGTGAGCCTCGCCCATCGCCTCGTTCTGCGTCGGGTGGGCGTGGATGAGCTGGGCGACCTCGGCCGGCAGCGCTTCCCAGTTGTAGATCAGCTGAGCTTCGCCGACCTGCTCGCCCATGCGGTCGCCGACCATGTGGACGCCGACCACGGCACCGTCCTTGACCTGGACGAGCTTGATCTCGCCCGCGGTCTTGAGGATCTTGCTCTTGCCGTTGCCCGCCAGGCTGTACTTGAGGGCGACGACCTTGTCCGCGCCGTAGATCTCCTTGGCCTTGGCCTCGGTGATGCCCACGGAGGCGACCTCGGGGTGGCAGTACGTCACCTTCGGCACGCCGTCGTAGTCGATCGGGACGGTCTTGAGACCGGCCAGACGCTCCGCCACCAGGATGCCCTCGGCGAAGCCGACGTGCGCGAGCTGGAGGGTCGGCACCAGGTCGCCCACGGCCGAGATGGTCGGGACGTTGGTCTGCATGTACTCGTCGGCGAGGACGAAGCCGCGGTCCATCGCGACGCCCTGCTCCTCGTAGCCGAGACCCGAGGAGACCGGGCCGCGGCCGATGGCGACGAGCAGCACCTCGGCGTCGAAGGTCTTGCCGTCGGCGAGGGTCACGCGGACGCCGTCCTGCGTGTACTCGGCCTTCTCGAAGAAGGTGCCGAGGTTGAACTTGATGCCGCGCTTGCGGAACGCGCGCTCAAGAAGCTTCGAGGAGTTCTCGTCCTCGACCGGCACGAGGTGCTTGAGGCCCTCGACGACGGTCACATCGGACCCGAAGGACTTCCACGCCGAGGCGAACTCGACGCCGATGACGCCGCCGCCCAGGATGATCGCGGACTTCGGCACGCGGTCCAGGGTGAGCGCGTGGTCCGAGGAGATGATGCGGTTGCCGTCGATCTCCAGGCCCGGCAGTGACTTCGGCACGGAGCCGGTCGCGAGAAGCACGTGGCGGCCCTGGACGCGCTGGCCGTTCACGTCCACGGAGGTCGGGGACGAAAGCTTTCCCTCGCCCTCGATGTACGTCACCTTGCGCGAGGCGATGAGTCCCTGCAGGCCCTTGTAGAGGCCGGAGATCACGTCGTCCTTGTACTTGTGGACGGCCGCCATGTCGATGCCCTCGAAGGTGGCCTTCACGCCGAACTGGTCGGCTTCGCGTGCCTGGTCGGCGATCTCACCGGCGTGCAGCAGCGCCTTCGTGGGGATGCAGCCGTTGTGCAGGCAGGTGCCGCCGACCTTGCCCTTCTCGATCAGGGCGACGTCCAGGCCCAGCTGCGACGCGCGCAGTGCCGCGGCGTAACCGCCGCTACCGCCGCCGAGGATCACTAGGTCGAAAACGGTGCTGGCGTCGTTCGCCACGTCACGTCCTCCATGCATGTGCGCCGTACGCCGGACCGCTCTTCCCGGGGGACGACCGGTCGGTCGGCTGGTATTCGGCCGCTCTTGTTTCGGCCCTGTGGTGGGGGCCCTGTCCTGCCGAGAACCCATCTTCGCACTTGTCGGCGAGAGGTGGGACGGCGGGCCGGGCTGTGAGACGTCTGATTCGACACGTCCGGGCGTTACCCAGGCGTACGAACGTACGGATTTCGTTGAGGGCGAAATCGGCCGGACGCAGCCAAGGGCCCGGGCATCTGGGTGTCCGGGCCCTGGCTTGCGTACGACAGAACTGCAGGTCAGCCGAGGTCGCCCGCGGCCGTCCGCTCGGCGAGGCGGACCAGGGTGCGGACCGCGGTGCCGGTGCCGCCCTTGGGCGTGTAGCCGAACGGGCCGCCCTCGTTGAAGGCCGGGCCCGCGATGTCCAGGTGCGCCCAGGTGATGCCCTCGCCGACGAACTCCTTGAGGAAGAGACCGGCCACCAGACCGCCGCCCATGCGCTCGCCCATGTTGGCGATGTCGGCGGTGGGGGAGTCCATGCCCTTCAGCAGGTGCTCGGGCAGCGGCATCGGCCAGGAGGGCTCGCCCGCCTCTTCGGAGGCGTCGTGGATCGCGGCGCGGAAGGCGTCGTCGTTGGCCATGATGCCGAAGGTGCGGTTGCCGAGCGCCATCATCATCGCGCCGGTCAGCGTGGCCACGTCGATGATCGCGTCGGGCTTGTCCTCGGAGGCCTTGGCGATCGCGTCGGCCAGGACCAGGCGGCCCTCGGCGTCCGTGTTGAGCACCTCGACGGTCTTGCCGCTGTACATGCGCAGGACGTCGCCCGGGCGGGTCGCCGAACCCGACGGCATGTTCTCGGCGAGCGCCAGCCAGCCGGTGACGTTCACCTCGAGGCCCAGGCGCGCGGCGGAGACGACGGCGGCGAAGACGGCCGCGGCACCGGCCATGTCGCACTTCATCGTCTCGTTGTGACCGGCGGGCTTGAGCGAGATGCCGCCCGAGTCGTACGTGATGCCCTTGCCGACGAAGGCGAGGTGCTTCTTCGCCTTGGACGACGTGTACGAGAGCTTGACCAGGCGCGGCGGGGCGTCCGAGCCGACGCCGACGCCGAGGATGCCGCCGAAGCCGCCCTTGGCGAGCGCCTTCTCGTCCAGGACCTGGACCTTGATGCCGTGCTCCTTGGCGGCCGCGGACGCGACCGCGGCGAAGGCCTCGGGGTTCAGGTCGTTCGGCGGGGTGTTGATGAGGTCGCGGGCGCGGTTGAGCTCCTCGGACACGGCGACGGCGCGCTCGACGGCGGCCTTGTACGCCTTGTCGCGGGGCTTGCCGCCGAGCAGGGCGATCTCGGCGAGCGGACCCTTGGTGTCCTTGCCGTTCTTGGCCTTCGCGGCGCCGTTCTCCTTGTACGCGTCGAACGAGTACGCGCCGAGCAGCGCGCCCTCGGCGATCGCGCCGGTGTCATCGGCGTCCTCGGCGGGCAGCGCGAACGCGGCCTTCTTCGAGCCGGACAGGGCGCGCGCGGCGGTGCCGGCGGCGCGGCGCAGGGCGTCGGTGCCGTACGTCTCGTCCTTCTCCGGCACCGTGCCGAGACCGACCGCGACGACGACCGGCGCCTTGAAGCCGGAAGGCGCGGGGAGCTTGGTCACCTCGCCCTCGCCGCCCGTGGCGCCGAGGGTCTCCAGGACGGACGCGAGCTTGCCGTCGTACGCCTTTTCCACGGCCTCGGCGCCGGGTGCGACAACCGGGCCCTTGGCGCCCTTGGCGACGCCGACGACGATCGCGTCGGCGCGCAAGCCGGACGCGGCGGCGGTGCTGAGAGTCAGAGCAGTCACGGTGGTGAATTCTCGCTTCCGTTGAGTTCTTTGGCCGATGGGTGGGTCGACCCGGCCCGACGCCAGCCTAGAACGGGCCGGAAAAGCGCCGAACATGAGCCTACGCGCGTCGTGCCCATTCGATTGTGTTGGCGGAGATTCATCCGTTCGTGGCTCCGCTTTGATGTTTCAAATGTCAGCCGAGGGCCAAGACCACCAGGGCCGCCGTGGCGGCGGTCTCGGCGAGCGCGCCGAAGACGTCGCCGGTGATGCCGCCGAAGCGGCGGACGCAGTGCCTCAGGAGGAGTTCGGCGGCGCAGACCGCGAGGACGACCGCGGCCGCGTACTGCACGATCTCGTACGTCCCCAAGGGCGCGGCGGCGATCGCGGCCACCGCGGTGACGAGCGCCCCCGCGAGCAGGGCGGCGCCCTGGGGCACGGTCCCGGCCACCGCTGCCCCGAGTCCCTCAGGGCGGGCCGCCGGGATGCCCTTGCGGGCGGCCAGGGTGAGGGCGAGACGGGCGGCGCTCGCCGAGACGACCGCGGCGAGTGCGCCCCGGGTCCATGAGGCTTCGTACAGCTGGAAGAGGACGGCCACTTGGGCGAGCAGAGTGAAGAGCAGTGTGATGACGCCGAAGGGGCCGACGTCGGACTGCTTCATGATGCTCAGCGCCTGGTCGGCCGGCTTGGCGCTGCCGAGTCCGTCGGCGGTGTCGGCGAGGCCGTCGAGGTGGAGGCCGCGGGTGAGTATGGCGGGGACGGCGGCGCTCGCCACCGCGGCGAGCAGAGGTCCCGAGCCGAGCGCCATGAGCAGGCCGCCGAGCCCGGCCGCACAGAGCCCGACGACCAGCCCCGCCAGGGGAGCACAGAGCATCCCGGCGCGGGCGGCCTCGCGGTCCCACTTGGTGACTCTGACCGGGAGCGCGGTGAGGGTGCCGAAGGCGAAGCGGAGTCCGTCGGCGGGGGAGATTCGGGGCACCGCGGAAGATTACCTGGGGCCGGCGGGGCCGAAGCGGTCACCCGCTGCCCGCCGCCCGCCGCCCGCAGCGAATGCGGCAAGCAGCCCCCCGGCTCAGGATGGCCCCATGGCCGACTGGTGGTACCGGAACATCACGGAGCCGGGAAAGCTGCCGCTCCTCCTGGCCCTGCTCTCCTTCGTGGGCTCTTTCCTCGTCACGAGAACCATCACGCGCCTCATCCGCGCGGGCAAGGGCCCCTTCCGGAACATCAGTTCGGGCGAGGTGCACATCCACCACGTCGTGCCGGGCATCTTCCTCATGCTCGTGGGCGGATTCTGGGCGGTCGCGGCCGGCAGGCACAGCCTCGCCGCGATGTTCGCGGCGGTCTTCTTCGGCGTGGGCGCCGGTCTCGTACTCGACGAGTTCGCGTTGATCCTCTATCTCGACGACGTCTACTGGAGCGAGCGGGGCCGCAAGAGCGTCGAGGTCGTGATGCTGACCGCGGCCCTGGTGGTGCTCGTGCTCACCGGCTTCACCCCGCTCGGCGTGGACGACCTGACGCCCGAGGAGCGGGACAACCGTGCGGGCCTCGCCCTGAACGTCGCCGTCAACTGCTGCTTCGCCCTGATCGCCCTGGCCAAGGGCAAGCTGCGGACGGCCCTGATCGGCGTGGTGATCCCGCTGGTCGCGATAGTGGGCGCGGTCCGCCTCGCCCGCCCCGGATCGGCGTGGGCCAGGCGCTTCTACCGCAACAGGCCCCGCGCCCGCGCCCGATCGGGCCTGCGCGCTTTCCGCCACGACCGCCGCTGGGCGGGCCCGCGCCGCAAGGTTCAGGACTGGATCGGCGGCAAACCGGACCCGGAACTCGCGCGCCCGCGCCGCTGAGACACCGCCGTGCAGGCGCCCAGCACGAGGACCGCGACGATCGCCGCCAGATGCTCCCTGCCCGCGAGGTTGTTCTTGACGAGCACCTCGACGACCATCAGGGCGATCACGAACCCCGCCGTGAACCGGGCCCGGTAGCGCCAGCACACGTAGACCGCGAGTCCGACCACCGCGGCGGAAGGACCGGTGTCGACGACCTGTGCGGCGGACGCGGGAAGCCCCAGCGGGTGGCCGGGACCCCAGTCGATGCCCACGCGCGCGTAGAGCGTGCCCGCCAGGGTGGCCACGTAGCCGATGACGAGCGTGCGCCACCAGCCGACGCAGATCTCCGCGATGCCGAACACCAGCAGGATCTGCGCGAGCGCGCCCCAGACGGGCAGGTCGAGCGCGGGCACGAAGAGGGAGAGCGGGGTGCGGAGCAGGGCCAGCGGGAGGGGCTCCTCGGCCCGTACGGAGCCGATGTTCTGCACGAACTGGTAGCCCCAGGACTGGTTCTGCACGAACTGGAGGAGGGCGGTGAGGCAGACGGCGGCCAGCGTCATGGGCGCCGCCCGCCACCGCCGCCCGGTGATGCCGCCGCGCACGGTGACGTACAGCGGCCCCCACTCGCGCCGGGCCAGCCGGGCGAGGCAGGCGAGGCGGGCCGGGACCGGTGTGCTCATCGTCGGGACTCCAGATGCTTGCGGTGCAGCCACTTCGGCAGGCCCGGCGCTTCCAGGAAGCCCTCCGCGCGGGCCGACGCGATGCCGATGCGCGGCAGGTCACCGCTCTTCTCGAAGAGAAGGAAGCGGGGCTCCCAGATCGGGCGGTACTTCGCGTTGGCGCGGTACAGCGACTCGATCTGCCACCACCGCGAGAAGAAGGTGAGCAGGGAGCGCCACAGCCGCAGGACCGGGCCCGCGCCGAGCCGCGAGCCACGCTCGAAGACCGACCTGAACATCGCGAAGTTCAGTGAGACCTGAGTGATCTTGATCTCGGCGGCGCGCTGGAGCAGCTCGATGACCATGAACTCCATCAGGCCGTTCTCGGCGTCGCGGTCGCGCCGCATCAGGTCGAGCGAGAGCCCGTTCGGCCCCCAGGGGACGAAGGAGAGCACCGCTCTCAACACGCCGTCCCCATCGGTGCATTCGAGCATCACGCACCGCCCGTCACCCGGGTCACCGAGCCGTCCGAGCGCCATGGAGAAGCCGCGCTCGGTGGCCCCGTCACGCCAGTCGTCGGCCCGCTCGATCAGGTACGCCATCTCGTCGGCCGGAATGTCCTCGTGGCGGCGGATCCGCACCTCGTACCCGGCCCGCTCGACCCGGTTGTACGCCTGGCGGACCGTCCGCATGGCTCGGCCCTCCAAAGTGAACTCGCCGGTTTCGACGATGGCTTCGTCGCCCAGTTCGAGCGCGTCGAGGCCGTGCCGGGCGTAGATGGTCCCCGCCTCCTCGCTCGCGCCCATCACGGCGGGGATCCAGCCGTGCTCGCGGGCGTCGGCGAGCCAGGGTTCGATGGCGCCGGGCCAGGCCTCCGGATCCCCGATGGGATCACCGGAGGCCAGCGAGACGCCGCCGATCACCCGATAGGCGACCGCCGCCTTGCCGCTCGGCGACCAGACGACGCTCTTCTCGCGGCGCAGCACGAAGTAGCCGAGGGAGTCGCGCTCGCCGTACTTGTCGAGCAGTTCGTGCAGCTTGTGCTCGTCGTCCTCGGTGAGCGGGTCGACCGCCTTGCGCGAGCGGAACGCGGCGTACAGGACGGCAAGGAGGAGGAGCGTGCTGAGCACGTTGATGGTGACGTTGACCCAGCCGGGCGTGGTGATGCCCTCGAACCGTGTGTCGTCGGCGGCCAGCGAGACCAGGCGCATCGTGCCGTAGCGCCAGCGGTCGAGGAAGGTCGAACGGTAGTCGTCGTGCGCGCGGTTGGTGACGGCGACCAGGAGCGCGGCGATCAGCGAGGTCACCAGGAGACCGCCGACGGCGACGGCCGCGGCGAGCTTGGGGTTGGAACGGTCGCCCTTGGCGTAGAACTCTCGGCGCCCGATGATCAGCGAGGCGACGAAGGCGGCGGTCAGGACGAGGGAGATCCAGTTCTGCGGGTACCGGCGGATCTCCGGGAAGACCATCGCGAACGCGAAGAGGAGCAGAAAGAGCCCGCTGAGTACGAGGTTGAGAATCCAGGCGGCACGTTTGCGGCGGCGCATCGTGATCGCCAGGAACATGGTGAATGCACCGGAGGCGAAGCCCGCGGTGAGCATGTATGGCGTGAAGTAGTTCTCGGTGTTGTGCCGCCGCAGATCCTGCCCGAGGGAGACCCAGACCGCGCTCAGGAAGTTGATGAAGGTGACGGCGCGCAGGTACCAGACACTGAAGGCCGCGGCGAGACGCTGACGGCGCCCGACAGTAGTTTGCTCATCTCCCATGAAAAGGGATCATATGGGGCATGCCGGGCCGCCCTCGACTGTGAGCGGCCGCGCCGCCTACTCCGCTTCGGTGTCAGCCTCCTGCTCGGCGTCGGTCTCCGGCTCCGGCTCCGGTTCGGCCTTGCGCTCGGGCAGTTCGGCGGAGAGCGCCGCCGCGGCCCGCACCAGTGGCAGCGCGAGCAGCGCCCCCATGCCCTCGCCCACCTGTACGCCCTGTTCGAGCACGGGATCGAGCGCCATCCGGTCAAGCGCCTTGGCCTGCGCGGGCTCCCCGCTGCTGTGCCCCGCGAGCCACCAGTCCGGTGCCCGGAAAGCGACCCGCTGGGCCACGAGCGCCGCCGCCGATGCGACAACGCCGTCCAGGATGACCGGCGTGCGCCGCACGGCGCTCTGCAGCAGGAATCCGGTCATGGCGGCGATGTCCGCCCCGCCCACCGTCGCGAGCAGCTCCAGCTGATCCCCGAGTACGGGCCGCGCCCGTCGCAGCGAATCGCGGACCGCCGCGCACTTGCGCATCCACGCCAGGTCGTCGATCGGTGCGCCGCCCCGTCCGGTCACCACGGACGCGTCGGTCCCGCACAGCGCGGCGACCAGCGTCGCCGCGGGTGTCGTCCCGCCGACGCTCACGTCGCCGAGCACGATCAGGTCGGTCCCGGAGTCCGCCTCCTCGTCCGCGACGGCCATCCCGGCCCGCACCGCGGCCTCGGCCTCCTCGGCCGAAAGGGCGTCCTCGATGTCGATACGCCCGGATCCGCGCCGCACCCGGTGCCCCGCCACCTGCGCGGGGAGTTCGGCCGGATCGCAGTCAAGGGCCATGTCGACGACCCGGACGGGCACGTCGATGCGGCGTGCGAGGACGGAGACGGGGCTCGCCCCGGAGAGCACGGCACGCACGAGCTCCGCCGCGCTGCCCGCGGGCCGCGCCGACACATCGAGCTTCGCCACCCCGTGGTCGCCCGCGAAAAGGATCACGCGTGGCCGCTCGATCGGCTTGACGGGCACCGATGACTGGGCCGCGGACAGCCACTCGCCCAGTTCGTCCAGGCGGCCGAGCGCCCCGGGCGGCACGCTCTGCCGTTCCCTGCGCTCCTCGGCGTCGCGGCGCACCCCGCCGTCGGGCCGCTCGATCAGGTCGGTGAAGTCGTCGAGATTCAGCGAGCTCATTCGCCGAACAGTACCGGCAGGGCCCGGGCCCGGGTCAGACGGCCCGGCAGCAGGCATCCGGGCCACCTCTACGGTGTCGCTGCGCCGACGCCGATGGTCTTTTACGTACGGTAATGATCCCTTTACATACGATTTGGGGAGCCCGTCACGCCCATGGACGCCGCCAAGGCCGCCGCAGCCCAGGCCGAGAAGATCCTCACCGTCCCGAGGGCCGCCCGCCGTCACCGGGCGCGGGCCAGGGCGATGGGCCGGTTCATCGAGGCCGAGAGCTGGCTGGACGTCGGGACCGGGCACGGGCACTTCCCCGCCGTCGCACAGCAGGCGCACCCGTACACCGCCTTCGACGGCCTCGACCTGACCGAGCGTGTGGAAGAGGGCCGCAGGGCCGGCCGCGTGGAGGAGGCCCACCGCGGGCTCCTCGCCGACCTGGCGCCGAGGCTCGCGGGGCGCTACGACGTGCTGAGCATGTTCCACTACCTGGAGCACAGCGCCGACCCGCGCATCGAACTCATCGCCGCCCGCACGGTATTGAGGCCCGGCGGCCATCTGATGATCGAGGTCCCCGTCCCGGAGAGCCGGTACGCCAAGATCCTCGACATGGGGTGGCTGCGGACCGGGCCCCACCACCGCATCCCGCTCGCCTTTCTCCGCCGCGAGTTGGAGAGCCTCGGCTACACCGTGGTGGCCACCGACCGGCGCGAGTCGCACATCCCGTTCACCCTGACCGCGGGCCTGGCCGTCACCCTCGGCCACATCCGTGCCACGGCCCGCGTCGCGGCCCCGCTCCTGGCCGCGGCGGCCCTGGCCGACCGGATCCTCGCCCCCCTGGTCAGCCGCACCCGGTTCGCCAACGCCTACCGGGTCGTCGCCCGCAGGAACCCGAACGCTTGAGGGTCCTGGTCAGCCCCGCAGGGTGAGCGCCTGGCCCGCCACGACCATCAGCACGTGCTCGCACTCCGCCGCGAACGCCACGTTGAGGCGGCCCAGTTCATCGCGGTAGCGGCGGCCCGACGCGGTCGCGGGGACGATGCCCGAACCGACCTCGTTCGATACGGCGACGACTGTGCGCCGACTCGCGCGCACCGCGTCCGTGAGCTCGGTGACCCGCTTGCGCAGCGCCCGCTCGCCACCGCCCGCCCACTCGGCGTCGTCCCACGCGTTCACCTCGTCCATGGCGTACGTCAGCCAGAGGGACAGGCAGTCGATGAGCAGCGGAGGGCCGCTCTCGGCGAGCAGCGGCACGAGGTCACAGGTCTCGGTGGTGCCCCACGACCCGGGCCGCCGTTCACGGTGGGCGCTCACCCGGTCCGCCCACTCCGAGTCGCCGTTCCTCGACCCGCCCGTGGCCACGTAAAGCACCTCAGGAAAGGCTTCGAGACGCCGCTCGGCCTCCACCGACTTCCCGGACCTGGCGCCGCCGAGCACGAGGGTGCGGCGCGGCACGTCCGGTACGTTCTCGTAGGCGCCGACCACCAGCGTCGTCCCGTCCGGCACGGCCCGCGCACCGGCGGCCGCCAGCCTGCGGGTCAGCTCCGCGCCCGGCGGCACCTCATGGCCCAGATGGACGGCGACGACGTCCGTGGTCGGCCCGATCGCACCGGCCGCCCGCAGCCGTGCGAGCCCGTCGGGGCGCCCGATGACATCGGCGACGACCATCTCGTACACGGGATGCTCGTCCGGCATCCCGGCGGGCGCGCCGCCCGGCGGCAGATACAGCAGCCGCTCCCCGTCGGGACCCACCACCTCGTACCCCGTGCCCGGATGATCCATCGCCACCGCGCGCACCCGGTGTCCGGTGAGCAGCGCCAGCTCACGCCCGTCGGGCACCCGGCCGGGCTGCGGAAGACCGGCCGGTACCTCCACCGATGGGCCGTCGTGCGGATGGGAGAGCAGAACCTGGCGTACGCCGCCGAGCGAGTGCCCGGAGCGGGCGGCCGCGAAGGCGGCGCCAGGGGTGAGGTCGAGCAGCAGGACGCCGTCCACCAGGAGTGCGGTGGCGGCCCGCGCGCCGCCGCCGAGCGCGGTCGCGCAGGCGGCGCAGGGGCAGCCGGGGCGGGGCAGGCCTTCGGGAGAGCCGGTGCCGAGCAGAGTCAGTTCCACGAGAAGATCCTCCCGCGTCGCCGCGAGCGGCGCTCGCCCGGCTAGGCTTCTAGCGGCTTCACAACAGCTGTCGAACCATCGGGAGGCTGGCATGGCGGCATGGATTTGGCGGTTCGAGAAGGCGGACGGGACGGAGGTCCAGCCCGCTCTGACGCCCGAAGAGTTCACGACTCAAGGGGACGCGGAGTCCTGGGTCGGCGAGTACTGGAAAGAGCTCGTCGACGGCGGCGCCGACCAGGTGTCGCTCTTCGAGGACACGAACAAGATCTATGGGCCGATGAGCCTGCACGCGGAGGACGCGGCGCAGGGTTGAGTGACGCCCGAACATGAAGGCCTGAGCGAGAGGGGGGTGGCTGCAACCGCAGCC
>NZ_JBHTSF010000110.1:0-29334 GCF_042795295.1 Streptomyces sp. NPDC056486 | reverse complement strand
TTCTGGCCCTGAGTGACATCGAAGTTCACCTTCTGGCCTTCCTGAAGCTCACGGAAGCCCTGGGTGGCGATGTTCGAGTAGTGGGCGAAGACGTCGGGGCCGCCACCCTCCTGCTCGATGAAGCCGAAGCCCTTTTCCGAGTTGAACCACTTCACGGTGCCAGTAGCCATACTAAATATCTCCTTCGGGGCAAGCCCGGGACCCGCACTGTGCGGACCCCGGCGTCGCCACGTTGATTGCCCCGTCCGGAAAACTTCTTCCGGAAATACAAAAGTGCCCGGCGGATATTTATCCACCAAAGGCACTTGAAGTCTTATGGGAACCACAACTGCAACTACCATCAACAGTAGCACGAGATGGGCTTCACGGCACGGGCAAGCTCTGCTCATTTCGCCCGACCGGCCGAGAGACCGCACCACATTGCGGAAATTTGCGGACCTCTGGTCTCACCCCGGGCGGGAAATGGCCCGCTGGAGCAGGCCACGCAGAGCCTCCTGCCTCCTTTTGCGTGAGCCCGGCGAGGGGCGAATCCTCGGCGAGGAGCCCCAGGAGCCGCTCCCGTAGCGCGACACCCTCCGACGCGAGCACCAACTGCTCGGCGCGTCGGTCGGGGGTGCGGGCGGCGTTCGATCAGGGCCCGCTTCTCCAGTCTTGTCCACGACGAAGGGCGCATTTGAGGGCTCACAGCCCATGCGCTCTGCCAGCTCGCGCATGGTCATGGGTCCCGCCAGCGCTCGCAGAGCGGTCGCTTGCGGCGCCGTGAGCCCCAGCCTGACGGCGCACTGACGGACATGCTCCGCGATCCGGTCGGCCTTCCCGTTCACCAGGGCGCACAGCTGCCGCCCAGCATCGGACCGCGACCGCACGGCTGCGCCGACCTTCCGGCATCCGCTCCCCACCCGGGCCGACTACCTGGTGGCCGAGCCTGAATGGTCGCAGCGCCACCTCTTGGAGGCGCACGGCGCGTGCCCGGCGGCTGGACAAGGCTCGGGCGGGCCGGACTCGGGACCCGACTCGGGCGGGCAACGCCTCATCGCCTTCGGTGACGCGCTCCACTCCCCCGTCCAGATCAGCCGTCCCGAGTGATCCGCGGCCCCCGACCACGACACCGCCCGGTCCGCGGGCTTCCGCCGGCGCCTCATCGGTGAACTCCAGGAGCCCTGCACGATCGGCTTCGGCATCGACTTCGCCGATGTGGCTTGTTCGCTTCGTCGTTGTCACGTGTAAATGAAGGACAGTTCAACACTGAAACACACATTCCATTGCAATCTTGTTATGTATTGACTCCTTGACGCCGGGAACGCTCCGGGGTTGGCTTTCAGCCACCTCGGATCACAACGAAGCGGTCCGATCGAGGAAGTGGGCGAATGAGAACCCGTACGCGTGAAGCCACCGTCGCCGTATCTGTCAGCGCCCTGGCACTCTCGCTTGCCGCATGCGGCAGCCTCCTGGGATCCGACGACGACGGAAACAAGACCGAGAGGAAGGGTGACGCGGTCACCGTCGGTCTGCTCCTGCCCGAAGCGGAGACGGCTCGCTACGAGAAGTTCGACCACCCCATCATCGAGAAGCAGGTCAAGAAGCTCACCAACGGCAAGGGCAAGCTCGTCTACGCCAACGCCGACGAGGACGCCGCCAAGCAGAGCGACCAGCTCGGCCAGATGGTCACCGACAAGGTCGACGTGATCCTGGTGAGCGCGGTGGACGCGAAGAAGATCGCACCGGCGGTCAAGAAGGCGAAGGAAGCGAACATTCCGGTCATCGCCTACGACCGCCTCGCCGAGGGCCCCGTCTCCGGGTACGTGGCCTTCGACAACGAGCTGGTCGGCCAGGTCCAGGGCCAGGCGATCCTGAGGGCGCTCGGCGGCGGCAACCGCAAGAAGAGCAAGATCGTCATGATCAACGGTTCGCCGACCGACCCGAACGCCGCCGTCTTCAAGGAAGGCGCGCTCTCCCAGCTCCGTAACCAGGTGGACATCGCCAAGTCGTACGACACCGACGGCTGGAAGCCGCAGACGGCCGCCGCGCACATGACCGAGGCGATCACCGCGATCGGCAAGGACAACATCGCCGCCGTCTACTCCGCCAACGACGGCATGGCGGGCGGCGCCATCAAGGCCCTCAAGGCCGCCGGCCTCACCGACCTCCCGCCGGTCACCGGCCAGGACGCGGAGCTGTCGGCCGTCCAGCGGGTCGTCACGGGCGAGCAGTACATGAGCGTCTACAAGCCCTACCCCGAAGAGGCCGTCGGCGCCGCGCAGATGGCGGTCCGGATCGCCCAGGGCCGCATGGTCGAGTTCGACGCCCTGGCCGGGGACAAGTCCGAGAACGCCACCACGAAGAACATCCCCTCCCTACTGGTCTCGGTGCGCCCCATGACACGGGACACCATCAAGTCCACGGTCATCGAGGACGGCATCTACAAGACCAAGGAGATCTGCACGTCGGAGTTCAAGGCGGCGTGCGCGACGGTCGGCCTCAAGGGCTGAGGCCCGGGCTCCCTGGCGTGAGCGAGGGCCTCCGAGGCTCCGATGCCCGGAGCCTCGGAGGATGAAGAGGAATCCGATGAACGGCGACGCAGGGCCAGGGTTCGATTCGCTGAACGCTACAGACGGCCGCTGACACTCTGCACCGACGCCTGCTCGGGGATGCGTGCGCCGGGGCAGTTGTGGCTGACCGTGTCGGCGAAGGCCTTGGCCAAGGGGGACAGCGCGTCCCAGCGGCGCACCGCCCAGCCGGTCCACAGCGTGGGCAGCTCCGGGATGGGGATCAGGTGAAGGTCGGGGTGGCCGGGGCCGCGCCACCCCGGCAGGTCGGGGACGATCGCATGGCCCAGGCCGAGTTCGGCGAGCAGGAGAGCGGTGTCCCAGTCGGCGACGCTGGTGTCGGAGGCCGGGCTGATGCCGCGTTCGGTGAACCAGGCATCCAGGCGCGCGCGGGAGGTCGTTTCCTCCGGGAGCCCGATGAGCCGGATGTCGGCCAAGTCCGCTGTGGTGATCAGCGGCTTTGTCGCGAGGGCGTCGTCACGGTGGACGGCGAGCACCCAGGGAAGTCCGATGACGGGGCGTTGCTCGATGCCCTTCACCGGTGTGCCGAGGGTGATCCAGGCCAGGTCGAGACCGCCCGCGATGAGGGCGTCGAAGCAGCTGCGGCTGGAGTGCGCGGTCTGGAACTCGAGGCTCACCCGGGGGTGGCGGTGCCGGAAGGCCACGATCGCGTCGGACAGGAAGTGCCGCACCGTTGTGGCGCCGGTGGTGATCCGCACCGATCCGGCCTCGCCGTGCACCAGATCGCTCAGCCTGCGCAGGGCGTGGTCGATGTCGCCGAGGCCGCCTGCCGCCGCGTTCTGCAGGAGCTGTCCTGCCGGAGTGGGTACGACTCCGCGCGGATGGCGTTCGAGCAGGCTGAGCCCCAGCTCCCGCTCCAGACGCTTGATGTGCTGGCTGACCGCCGACTGCGTACAGGAGAGGTCGCGGGCGACGGCGCTGAGGCTCCCCGTCCGGCAGGCGGCGACGAAGACGCGTAGGTCGTCGAGGGTCATGGAGAGTGAAGCTACAGCTTGGGGGTCTGCAAGGAAATCCGAGGATTGACTTGGGTGTTGGGCGAGCGGGACGATCTTCTCGGGCCCAGGGCGGCAACCTGGCCCGGCCCGCACGTCATCCGGAAGGCGTGTGGGCCGGGCCGGGTGCCGACCCGTCCGCTCCGTTCCGGACTTCTCCGGCCGGACCGCTCCAGACTTCTCCGTCCCGGGCTGCCCGCGCTCCGGTACTCCGGCCGTCCCGGGAAAGGCGCTCCATGCACGCACTCGAGACAGTGGCCATAGCGGCCGCGGCCGTCGCGGCAGGCGGCATCAACGCGGTGGTCGGCTCCGGCACCATGATCACCTTTCCTACGCTGCTCGCCTTCGGATACCCGCCCGTGCTGGCCAATGTCTCCAACACCATCGGGCTCGTACCGGGCGTGGTCAGCGCGGCGTACGGATATCGTGCCGAGCTCAGAGGCCAGCGGCCCCGCCTCATCAGGCTCGGCCTCGCGTCGCTCCTGGGCGGTGTCGCGGGAGCGGTGCTGCTCCTGAAGCTGTCCGCCGACACGTTCCGCTCCGCGGTGCCCGTACTGATCCTGCTCGCCTGCGCGCTGCTGTTGTTGCAGCCCCGCCTCCAGAAATGGCTCGCACGGCGCGACAGCCGCGGCCATGCGGACGGCGGCATCCCCCTGTGGGCCGGCGTCCTGGGCACCGGCGTCTACGGCGGTTACTTCGGCGCGGCCCAGGGAGTGCTGCTCATGGGCCTGTTCGGCTCGTTCCTCCGGGACGACCTGCAGCGTCTGAACGCCGTCAAGAATGTCCTGGCGTCCATCGTGAACGGTGTCGCCGCGGTCATCTTCATCGCTGTGGCGAGCGTCGACTGGACGGTGGTCGGCGTGATCGCCCTCGGCTCGACCCTGGGCGGTCTGATCGGGGCGCGGGTGGGCCGTCGTCTCTCACCCGCCGTGCTGCGCGGGCTCATTGTCGCCGTCGGTGTGACCGCGGCCATCGCCGTGGCCGTCTGAGAGCTGCGACGCAAAAAGGAGACGCGCGTCACCATCGGCCCTGTCGAATCACGCCGGGCCCGTCCGTGTAGGAGGTGTAACCGCCAACAACGCCAAGGAGCGCATCATGGAAGCCCGTTTGAACCTCCTCAGCAGCCCGGTCGTGGCCAAGGCCTTCAAGCACATCGCCTCGGCCAGCAAGGTGATCATCTCGGAGTCGACACTGCCGTCCACGACGCAGGATCTGGTGATGCTCCGGGCGAGCCAGATCAACGGCTGCGGCTTCTGCACCGACATGCACACCAAGGACGCCGCGCACGCCGGGGAGACCTCGGTACGCATCAATCTGGTCGCCGCCTGGCGCGAGGCCAAGGTCTTCACCGACGCCGAGCGGGCCGCCCTTGAGCTGACCGAGCAGGGGACGCGTATCGCCGACGCGGCCGGTGGTGTCACGGACGAGGCGTGGGCGAACGCCGCCAAGCACTACGACGAGGACCAGCTCGCCGCCCTGGTGTCGCTCATCGCCCTCATCAATGCCGCCAACCGCCTCAACGTGATCGTCCAGCAGCCCGCCGGCGACTACAAGCCCGGCCAGTTCGGATGACGAGGAGCCGCTAGGGCCCTAGGCCACCCTGCTCCGGCGCCGGTAGCCTCCCGGCGCCAGGCCGTACTCCCGCTTGAAGGCCTTGGCGAAGGCGAACTCCGAGCCGTATCCGGTGCGGGCGGCGACCATCGTCAGCGGGGCGTCGGACTCGCGCAGCATGCGGGCGGCGGTCGTCATGCGCCAGCGGGTCAGATAGGCCATCGGCGGTTCGCCGACCAGAGTGGCGAACCGCCGGGCGAACGCCGCGCGGGAAAGACCCGCCTGCTCCGCCAGGGACTCGACCGTCCACGAGGCCGCGGGATTGTCGTGCATGGCCGTCAGAGCGGGCGCGACCGCCGAGTCGCGCAGGGCGGCGGCCCAGCCCTGTGCGGCAGCCGGGGGCTGGTCGTCGAGCCAGGCCCGCAGAATGTAGAGAAGGAGCGAGTCGATCAAGCTGGGCACGATGCCGTCCGAGCCTATGCGCGGGTTCTCCAGCTCGGAGCCGAGCAGTTGGACGGCGGCGCTCAGCTCCGGATGGTGTCCGTGCCGTGTCGCGAGATGGATCACCTCGGGCAGCTGGCGCACCAGCGGGTGCGGTCGCCCCTGGTCCAGGTGGTAACTGCCGCACAGCAGGCTGGTCTCGGCGCCCTCGCCGCCGAGCGTGATCGAGCCGATCGGCGAACTCCCGCGGAACTGCTCGCTCTTGCACTCCTCAGCCGGGGTGGAGGGGTGGTCGGCGAGGACATGGCCGCGCCCGCCGCGCAGGAAGATCACATCTCCGGGGTTGAGCGGAATCGGCTTCAGGTGCGGGGGCGCGCCAGGCAGCGGGACCAGCCAGCAGGTCCCGTACAGCACGACGTGGAAGCCGGCGCCCGCGACGGGTGGCAGGTGCAGGCCCCAGGGGGCGCGGCCGTTGGTCCGTACGGACGCCGGGTGCCCGGTACGCATCGAGGCCAGCGCCTCGGTGAGAATGTCCATCCGGCCTCGCCCTTCCTGGTGCCGCCCGTCACGGTCGGCTTGTTCAGACCGTCAGGACAATCTTGCCCTGTACGTGTCCCGCGGCGACAAGCTCGTGTGCCTTACCGGCCTCCGCCAGCGGGAACGTCTCCTCCACGTAGGGGCGGATCCGGCCCGCGTCGATCAGCTCGGCGAGCGCTTCGAGCCCGGCGGAGTCCGGCTCGACCATGACTCCGGCGAAGCGCCGCCCGGCGGCCTCGACACGCGCGGCGAGCTCCCGGTCCTGGTGTTCCAGGATGCTGATGAGTACGCCGCCGGGGCGCACCACGCCGAGCGAGAGATCACCCTGGGCCATGGAGTCGAGGACCACGTCCACGTCCTTGACGACCTCGGTGAAGTCGGTGGTCCGGTAGTCGATGATCTCGTCGGCGCCGAGGCCGCGCAGGAAGTCGTGACGGCTCGCGCCGGCAATCGCGATCACGTGGGCGCCTCGTTCCTTCGCGATCTGCACGGCGAAGTGGCCGACGCCACCGGCCGCCCGCTGGATGAGGACCCGGTCGCCCTCCTTGATGTCCGCCGCCCGCACCAAGCCCTGCCAGGCGGTGAGCGCCGCGAGGGGGACGGCGGCGGCGTGCACGTGGTCGAGCGAGGCGGGCTTACGGGCAAGGTGGCTTGACGGTACGGCGACGTACTCGGCGTACCCGGTGGCGGCACGGGGGAAGAGGGGCATCCCGTACACCTCGTCACCCACCGCGAACCCGGCCCCGTCGCCCACCTCCTCGACCACCCCGGAGATGTCCCAGCCCACGCCGAACGGCGGCTCGCCGAGCAGCGGAAAGGCACCGGACCTGACGGCGATGTCCGCCGGGTTGACGGCACTGGCGTGGACCTTGACGAGGACCTCGCCGGCCAGCGGCTTCGGCCGTTCGGCCTCCACGACCTCTAGGACCTCGGGTCCGCCGAAGGACTTCTGGATCACTGCGCGCACGGGAACTCTCCCTGGGTTGTGTTCTGGGTTGCGCTTGCTCGATGTCCTCAACCCTAGGGAGATCGAATGAGTCGCAGAATGGCTTTCTGTCTCGGTTACATGTCCCAGCGTCTTGATCCCCGACAGTCTCAGCCATGTGTGCCCCAGGTCACAGCATTCTCGCCGCTCCCCGGTCACATTCCTGCGACGCGGACCGTCAGGGAAGTGACGCACTCAAGACGCCCGGCCGGAGCAACTCCGCCCAGGCAACCGCCCGATGGGAGAACTTCTGATGTCCACCGCCTACGTTGTCGTCACCGTCCTGGCCGCCGTGATGGTGGGTTTCTCGGCCGTCTCCGTCTTCCTCCGCGCCAAGTGGGTCGTGGAGCCCATGGCCGACTACGGCGTCCCCCTCACGTGGCTGCCCTGGCTCGGCGCGGCCAAGGCCGCGGGGGCGGCGGGACTGCTGGTCGGACTGCTCGTGCCGGTGATCGGCATCGCGGCGGGAATCGGCCTGGCGCTGTACTTCACCGGCGCCGTCGTCACCGTGATCCGGGCCCGCTGGTACGCACACATCCCGTTCCCGCTGCTTTACGCGGCACCGGTCGTCGCGGCCCTGGCCCTGGGCGTTGCCGCCTAGCCCAGTCGTAACTTCCGCAACGCGAGTGCTACTTGAAGGGTTGACTGAGCCCTGACAACCAGTATGGTCTAGGCCAATGAGTCGACCGAGGCGCCCGGTTGTCTCTCGCCCCCTCATCCCCCCACTCAGAGGGAACAGAGATGAACAAGAAGCAGAAGCTGGCAGCCGCTCTCGGCGCGGGATTCGCGCCCGTGCTCGTCCTGGCCTCCGTCACACCGGCCAGCGCGCACGGCTACGTCTCCTCGCCCCCGAGCCGTCAGGCACAGTGCGCGGACGGCACCGTGTCCTGCGGCGAGATCACCCACGAGCCGCAGAGCGTCGAGGGCCCCAAGGGGCAGACGACGTGCAGCGGCGGCAACTCGCGGTTCTCCGAACTCGATGACGACAGCAAAGGCTGGAAGGCCACCGATGTCGGCTCGTCACAGGATTTCAGCTGGAAGCTGACGGCGCGTCACAGCACAAGCACCTGGCAGTACTTCGTCGGCGGCAACAAGATCGCCGAGGTCGACGACGGGGGCGCCAAGCCGGGCGAGACCGTCACGCACAAGGTCGACTTCGGAGGGCTCAGCGGCAAGCAGAAGGTGCTCGCGGTGTGGAACATCGCCGACACCACCAACGCCTTCTACGCCTGCATTGATGTGAACATCGGGGGCTGATCCCCCTGCGCGGGGTGGCTCCCCCACGCCACCCCACCCCACCCGGTCTGCCGAACCGCGGCGCCATCGCGCCGCGGCCCGGCAGACCGGGCTTTTGTGTACGCACCCGGCTGCCAGGAGGTGGAGCGGCCAGGAGGCGTAGTGGACCGCGCGAAATGACGCTCGATGCCGGGTCCGGGCTGAGATGGTGGGCGCATGGCCGATCTGCGCAAAACTCTGGAGACGCACGTCAGCAACAGCTCCGTGGCGGGAGCGGTGGGCCTGGTGGCCCGCGGTGACCGGGGCGAGGAGGTCGCGGCCGTCGGGTCCGTCGACGTCGAGGGCACCGCTCCGATGACCAGGGATTCGATCTTCCGTATCGCGTCGCTGACCAAGCCCATCGTTGCCGCCGCCGTCATGATGCTGGTCGAGGACGGCAGGATCGCGCTGGACGACCCGGTCGGACAGTGGCTCCCGGAGCTGGCGTCACCGAGCGTGGTCCGCACCCCGGCCTCACCGGTGGACGACGTGGTCCCGGCGGTGCGGCCCATCACCGTGTTCCATCTGCTCGCCTCCCGCACCGGATACGGATTCCCTTCGGACTTCTCGCTGCCCGCGCTCGCACCGCTCTTCAGCGAACTGAAGCAAGGGCCTCCCCAGCCGCAGGCCGTCCCGGCACCTGACGTCTGGATGGCCGCGCTGTCCCGCATCCCGCTGCTTCACCAGCCCGGCGACGGCTGGCTGTACAACCTCAGCTCCGACCTGCAGGGCGTGCTGATCTCCCGGGTCACGGGAGTGCCGCTGCCCCAGTTCCTGGCCGAGCGGATCTTCGAGCCGCTCGGGATGACCGACACCGCGTTCTCGGTGCCGCCGGGCAAACTCGACCGGTTCACCAGCTACTACGCGGCCGGAGCGGAGGCCGGACCCGAACGCGATCCCCGCAGCGGGCTCGAACTGCTCGACGCCGCCGACGGGCAGTGGAGCAGTCCGCCTCCTTTCCCGTCCGGCGCCGGTGGCCTCGTCTCGACCCTCGACGACTGGCTGGCCTTCGGGCGCATGCTGCTCGCCGAGGGCACGGCCGCCGACGGGGGCCGGCTGCTCACCCCCGAGTCGGTGCGGAAGATGACCACCAATCAACTCAGCACACCCGAACGGGAATCCGCCGGCCTTTTCCTGGAAGGGATGGGCTGGGGTTTCGGCGGGGCGGTGGACGTCGAGGCCGTCGAACCGTGGAACGTCCCGGGGCGCTACGGCTGGGTCGGCGGCACCGGTACGACGGCACACATCATCCCGTCCACCGGCACGGTCACCCTCATGTACAGCCAGTTGCAGATGGGCGGTCCCAGCTTCCCCGAGCTGATGCGGGACTTCTGGCGGTACGCGGCCGGGGCCTGAGGCGACAGGTGGTTCGGCCCGGGGGCGCCTCGATATCAGGGCTTGATATCGGGGCTTGATATCGGGCGCCCGCGGACCCCATGATCCGCCTCAGGTCTGGCGCTCCGGCTCGTAGGCATCCGGATGCAGCCCGAACGTCCACGCCACGCCCTCCTTGGCCGTCCGTGTGGTGGGCGGGACGCGCAGCCAGTACGTACGACTCGTGCCGTCGGGCTCCGGGGTGGAGTTGACCACCTCGACCATCACCACGTCCTCGTCGCCGGTCAGTTGGATCCGCCAGAGCACACCCGTCTCGTCGCGGTGCACGGGCACCGCACCCGACTCGTCCAGATAGCGGTCGTAGCCGTAGTGCTCCAGCATGACGCGGCGCAGTTCGGCGTTGCCCTCGGCGCGTATCCGCTCGGGGGTCAACGCGGAGAGTTCGTGCAGGAACTCACCCGGCACCGGCATGCCGCGCCACGCGTGCAGGGCGAACCCGTCGGGGAAGGCGAGTGCCGGGCCGTCGGCGCGGTCCAGGCGGCCGGCCTCGTCGCGGTGCAGCTCCGTCGGCCGCTCGCAGACGATCGCCTCCCGCTCGAAGGGCCACCACCAGCCCGCCGCGCGGGCGACCGCCGCAAGCCCGTCCAGCGAACCGCCCTCCGAGGTGTCGAAGGCGCACAGCCAAGCCGCTTCGTGCTGGCCGAGCACGGCGTCGAGCAGGACGAGCCGGAGGGCCGCCTGCTCCTTGCGCCTGCCGTCCGCCAGTTCCTCCACCACTCCGGTGCGGATGCGAGAGGTGAGGGCTTGGGTGGTGTCCCAGAGCCGGGCACCGGTGGCGTTCCAGCGTTCGGACCAGCCGCCCGGCCCCAACTGCACATGCACAGCCGCACGTTCGGCCGCCCAGGGGCGGCTGCGAATCGCGTCGCGCACACTGGGGCCCAGGGTGTCCTTCTCCGCCGCCACCAGTCGCACGGCCTCACGCGGAGAAGCGGCCCAGCGGATGCGCCCGGGCTCCGGGAGTCCTGCCCTGCGGTAGGCGAGACGCACACCTGCCTCGGCCGCCGCCCGGTCGGCAGGTCCTGTGGCCGCCGCCACCTGCCGCCACTCCGTCACGTCCTCTGTCTTCATCTCATCCGCTCTCATGTCATTGCCTCCCGCTTCCCGCTTCCGGCTGCTCCGCATCGATCTCACCCACGCGGCATCAGTCGGCCACCAGACGCACGGAACCCGGTACGTACTCGCGCTGCCGCACCACTCGATACCAGCCCTTCGGCAGCGGAATCGCCGCGTGCTCCTCGTGCACCACGCGTCCGCCGTCGGGCAGGTGGAGCAGCATCGGTCCGAACAAGCCCGATTCGCGGGTCAGTCGGCCCGGTCCTACCACGGCGTGCGCGTGCCCCGTCACTTCGCCGAGGGCCAGCACGAGCCTGCCTCGGGCATCCCGCGGCTCCTGCGGACCGTCGCCGATGTGCGGCGGCAGCGCCGACTCCGCTACGGGCACGATGAGCACATCTCCCTGCCGGTACATGGGTCTCCCCTCCCCGCGGCACTCTCTGCACCGCTCATGAGATCCGACCGTACGGCGAGGGTCTGACAACGGCCGTCGAGCGGCGGCCGTACCGCGCTTTCGCCGCCCCGCGGCGGGCGTTGTCAGTGGCGCTTGGTAGAAATTCTCCACATCGGCCGATCAGCACGAACACGGGATCGCCGCAGTTGAGCGCCGGTTCGGCGCCAAGGCTATGAGGAGCGGGCGGACATGACCATCGGAGACAACCAGCAGCACTGGCACGGCCTGCCCATCCGGGAGTTTCCGCAGGCCGACGAGAAGCTCCCGGACGAACTGCCGGCGGCCGATTCCGTGGCCTGGCGCATCGCCGTCGACTCGTACTCCACCGACGAGCCGTGGGAGTCGGCGTTCGCCCGGTTCAGCGAGACCGTCGACATAGCGCGGGTGCGGGCGATCATCGTGGGCAACTGGGGTGACCCCAACGAGGGCGGGCCGGACATGTCGCTCGCCGCGCTGATCGAAGCGAGTGGGCGCATGCCGGCGCTGCGGGCCCTGTTCCTCGGCGACATCGACTCGGAGGAGTGCGAGATCTCCTGGATCACACAAACCTGTGTCACCCCGCTCCTTGACGCCTTTCCCGAGTTGGAGGAATTCGCCGTGCGCGGCAGCGACGGCCTCGCGTTTCCTGCCGTGCAGCACGAGCGGCTGCGGTCACTGACCGTCGAGTCGGGCGGCCTTCCGGTCGAAGTGGTGCGCGGGATCGCCGCGAGCGATCTGCCCGCCCTGGAGCATCTGGACCTGTGGCTCGGCACCTCCGGGTACGGCGGCGACGCAGCGGTGTCGGATCTGGAGCCCTTCTTCGCGGGGACGCGTCTCCCCCGGCTGCGGCAGCTCGCCCTGCGCAACAGCGAGATCCAGGACGAGATCGCCGAGGCCATGGCATCAGCCCCGGTCGTGGCCCGCCTCGAAGTCCTCGACCTCTCCATGGGCGTGCTGACGGACGAGGGTGCCACGGCGCTGTTGGCAGGGCAGCCGTTGACGCACCTCAAGAAGCTCGACCTGCATCACAACTTCCTCAGTGAGGCGCTGAGCGCACGCGTGCGCGAGACCTTGGAACCGGCGGGCGTCGAGGTCGACCTCGACCCGGACGGCGTGGACGGGGACGAGGAAGAGGAGGACGGCACGGTGTGGCGCTACGTGGCCGTGGGCGAGTAGCGGTCAGCGGGGAGAGGGGGAACTTCATGGGGCATGCGACGACGCGTCCCGATCCGTGTCACGACGAGCTGCCGGGTCCGCGGTTCGCGGTGGTCGGCAATCCGGAGAACCGCCGGGTGGGCCTGTTCACGGCGGCGGTACGGGAGGCCGGGCTTCCCGTGCCACGTGTCGTGCCGTGGCTCGACGTGCTGCGCGACGGCGGTGCGGCCTTCGGCGCGGACGAGGTGGTGCGGCTCGAATCACCCGGTGAGAACGCCGACGTCGATCTGGCGCTGCGCGGCATGGACGACCCCACCCGTGTGGAGGGCAGCGTGCGTTGGTACGGGCGGTTCAGTGCGGCTGTCCGGTCGTTGAGCGGCGGCCGACGGCTCGACGACCCGGACGAACTCGGGATGCTCTTCGACAAGCGGCTCTGCCATGACGTGCTGGCCCGCGCAGGCGTGCCTGTCCCCCCGTCGCCCACCTCCGGGGCGAAAGCGGCTGTGCACGGCTGGGACGACGTACGGACGCTGATGCGTGAGCATCGCATGCCACGGCTCTTCGTCAAGCTCGCGCACGGGTCGTCCGCGTCCGGGGTGCTCGCCGTCGAAACAGCGGGCGCCGGTCGTATCCGGGCGACCACGTCCGTGGAGATGTCGGGCGGCCGACTGCACAACTCGCTGCGGGTACGCCGCTATCGGGACGAGCGGGAGATCGCCGCGATCGTCGACGGGCTCGCGCCCGACGGCCTGCACATCGAGCGCTGGATGCCGAAGGCGTCGCTGCGGGGGCGCGTGGCCGATCTGCGGGTCGTGGTGATCGGCGGGCGGGCCACGCACGCCGTCGTACGGACGAGCAGGTCGCCCCTGACCAATCTGCATCTGGGCGGTGCACGAGGCGAGTTGGCTGCCGCTGTCGAGGCGGCGGGGGCTCGCTGGGCCGAGGCACTGGACATCTGCGAGCGGGCCGCCGCCTGCTTCCCCGGCACGCTCTGCGTCGGCGTCGACCTCCTTCCTGCCCTCGGCTGGCAGCGGTTCACGGTCGGCGAGATCAACGCCTTCGGTGATCTGCTGCCGCGCCTGACAGGGCTGCCGGGCAGCGGGGCGGAAGGCCTCGACACGTACGCGGCGCAGGTCGCCGCCGTACCGCTCTGGACTTCCTCCCCCTCGCCTCACCCACACCGTTCGACGAACCACCCCGCGAGGAACCACCATGCGAATGCCTGACATGACGCGAACACCCGACGCTCCCGACATGAACGAGGTCGTCGGCCGCGATGACGTCCTCCTGCTCACCCTGGACGCACTCCGCCACGACGTGGCCGTCGAGCTCGCCGCCGCGGGCCGCATCCCGCATCTGGCCCGTCATCTTCCGGGCGGCGCCTGGGAGAAGCGGCACGCGCCGGGCAGCTTCACCTACGCCTCACATCAGGCGATGTTCGCCGGGTTCCTGCCCACGCCCGCCGCTCCGGGGCCGCATCCGCGGCTGTTCGCCGCACGGTTCGCGGGGAGCGAGACAACCGCCGGGCGCACCTTCGTCTTCGACGCCCCCGACCTGGTCTCCGGCCTCGCTGACGCCGGGTACCGCACGGTGTGCATCGGCGGTGTGGGCTTCTTCAACAAGCAGGGCGCCCTGGGCAACGTACTGCCGGGGTTCTTCCAGGAGAGCCATTGGGAGCCGGAGTTCGGTGTGGCCTCGCCCACGTCCTTCGAGTCGCAGGTGGAGCGGGCCGAGAAGGTGGTGGCCGAACTCCCCCGCGACCAGCGACTCTTCCTCTTCCTGAACGCGGCTGCGCTGCATCAGCCCAACTGGTTCCACCAGAGCGGTGCCACACGCGAAGCAGGCGACAGTCGCGCGACGCATGCGGCTGCTCTGGAGTACATCGACCGGCATGTGGGACGCCTATTCGCCGCCCTGAGCTCGCGCCGCCGCTGCTTCGCCATCGTCTGCTCCGACCACGGAACGGCTTACGGCGACGACGGCTACGTGGGCCATCGCCTCGGCCACGAGTCCGTGTGGACGGTGCCGTACGCCCACTTCTTCCTGGAGCCGTCCGCATGAGCACACCGGAGCTTCTCGACTCCACAGGCACCACCGGCACCACCGGCACACGCCCGTACCAGAGTTACGTCTACGCCTACCCGCACAAGACCGCCTACCGTCCACTGGCCGACCGCCCCGACCTTCGCACCCTCTGGGCGGCGGAGCCCAAGGACGCCCTCTCCCTCTACCTGCACATACCGTTCTGTGAGGTCCGCTGCGGCTTCTGCAATCTCTTCACCCGTATCGGTGCGCCCGGCGAGCTGACCACCCGCTATCTCGACGCCCTCGACCGGCAGGCCACAGCGGTACGGGACGCCCTTGGAGAGAGCGGTGACGCGGCGCCGGTCCAGTTCGCCAACGCGGCGTTCGGCGGCGGCACCCCCACCTATCTGGACGCCTCGGAGCTGGAGCGGCTGTGCGACATCGCCGAGCGGCGCATGGGGGCCGACCTGCGGGCGATACCGCTCTCCGTCGAGGCATCACCCGCGACCGCCACCGCCGACCGGCTCGCCGTCCTCGCCGGGCGCGGGGCGACCCGGCTCAGCCTGGGCGTGCAGAGTTTCATCGACTCCGAGGCGCGGGCGGCCGTGCGGCCTCAGCGCCGGGCGGACGTCGAGGCGGCGCTCGGCCGGGTGCGTGACGCCCGCATACCGGTGCTCAACATCGACCTCATCTATGGGATCGACGGCCAGACCAAGGACAGCTGGCGCGCCTCCTTGGACGCCGCGCTGGCCTGGCGGCCCGAGGAGCTCTATCTCTATCCGCTGTACGTGCGGCCGCTGACCGGCCTGGGCAAGCACGGCACAGGGCTGAGCGAAGCCGACTGGGACGAACAGCGGCTGCGTCTGTACCGGCAGGGCCGCGATCATCTCCTGGCCGAGGGGTACGTCCAGGTGTCGATGCGGATGTTCCGCCGCGCGGACGCGCCCCCGCAGGGCGCGGACGACTACGCCTGCCAGACCGACGGCATGATCGGCCTGGGCTGCGGCGCCCGTTCGTACACCTCCTCGCTGCACTACTCCTTCGACTACGCGGTCGACCTGCGCGAGATCCGCACGATCATCGACGACTACACCACCACCGACGACTTCAGCCGCGCCGTGCACGGCCGCCGGGTCGACGGGACCGAGGCCCGCCGTCGCCACCTTCTCCAGTCGCTGCTCCAGGCGGACGGGATGCCGCTCGCGGACTACCGCATGCGGTTCGGGACGGATCCGTGCGAGGACTTCCCCGCCGAACTCGAACGGTTCGCGGACCGGGGCTGGCTGGAACGGGAGCCGACGGCGGAAGTGCTGCGCCTGACGCCGGAGGGCCTCGCGCACTCCGACGCGATCGGCCCCGAACTGTTCTCCTCCGAGGTGCGGGCCGCGATGGCCGCGTACGAACTGAAGTGAGCCCGCAGACCGTGACCCTTCAGACGATGACCCCGCCGACCACGGACCTGACGACCATGGACCTGACGATCCTGTACCGCGGTCCGCTGGCGTCGTGCGACTACGCCTGCCCGTACTGCCCATTCGCCAAGCGCCGTGACACCCCCGAGCAGTTGCGCGCCGACCGGGCGGCCCTTGAGCGCTTCACGAACTGGGCCGAGCGCCGGACCGGAGACCGCCTCTCCCTCCTCTTCACGCCATGGGGTGAGGGCCTGGTCCGCTCCTGGTACCGACGGGCGCTGGTCGAGCTCTCCCACGAGACGCACATCGAACGCGTCGCGATCCAGACGAACCTCAGCTGCCGCACGGACTGGCTCGCGGAGGCCGACCTCGACACCCTTGCCCTGTGGTGCACATATCACCCCGGGCAGACTCCGTACGACCGTTTCCTCACCAAGACACGCCAACTCGCGCAGCGGGGGGTTCGATTCAGCGTCGGCATCGTGGGCCTGCCCGATCACCTCGACGACGCCCGACGCCTGCGTGCCGCGCTGCCCGGCGAGGTCTACCTGTGGGTGAACGCAGCGGACGGCCACACGTACACCGACGACGAGGCCGCCCAGTGGGCCGCCCTCGACCCCTTGTTCCACTACAGCCGCCACCCGCACCGCTCAGCCGGTCTCCCCTGCCGCACGGGCGAGTCCGTCATCTCGGTCGACGGCGATGGCACGGTCCGCCGCTGCCACTTCGTCCGCGACGAACTGGGCAACCTCTACGACGGCTCGTACCGCCGCGCCCTAAAACCCCGCGCCTGTCCCCTGGCCGTCTGCGACTGCCACATCGGTTACGTCCACCTGGAAACGCTGCCGCTGTACGACGTCTTCGCGGGCGGCGTCCTGGAGCGGATCCCCGGACACGTCACCGCACCTATTGCCTCTATTGCATCTGCCGCCGCACCAGCTCATGCAGCCGCCCGCCCGTATCTGCCAACAACTGTGCGGGCGGCCCCTGTTGGACGACCTTGCCCTCCGCCATGACGATCACGCGGTCCGCGTCCATCACCGTGGAGAGGCGGTGGGCGATGACGATGCGGGTGGCGTTGAGGGCGCGGGTGCTGTCGATGACCGTGCGCTGTGTCTCGTTGTCCAGGGCGCTTGTCGCCTCGTCGAAGAAGAGGACGCGGGGGCGGCGGATCAGGGCCTGGGCGATCATCAGGCGCTGGCGTTGGCCGCCGGAGACCGCTCCGCCGCCGGAGATCATCGTGTGCAGGCCCATCGGCATGCGCTTGATGTCCTCGGCGAGGCCCGCCATCGCCGCGGCCTCCCAGGCCTCCTCCTGGGTGAACGTCTCGGCGCCGCAGATGCAGTCCAGGATCGATCCGGTGAGCGGCTGCGCGTTCTGCAGGACGACACCGCACTGGCGGCGGACCGCGGCCTGGTCGAGGGCCGACAGGTCCTGGCCGTCGTAGAGGACGCTGCCCGAGACCGGCTTGTCGAAGCCGATGAGCAGGCGAAGCAGCGTCGACTTGCCGCAGCCGCTGGGGCCGACGACCGCGACGAACTCACCCGGCCGGATGGACAGGGACACGTCGTCAAGGACCAAGGGGCCGTCGTCCGAGTAGCGGAACGAGAGTGCGCGGGCCTCGATCTCGCCCTGCAACTCGCCCGGCTGTGTGCTCGCGACCCGCACCTCCGGCGCCTCCTCAAGGACCGGCTTGATCTGCTCGAACATCGGAAGCACCGCCGCCGCCGAGATCAGTGCGCCGGTGAGCTGAGTGACGGATGTCAGGAGCATCGTCACCGCCGTGCTGAAGGTGAGGAACTCGCCCGCGGTGAGGCTGCCGCGGGCCGGGCCCGCGAGGAGGATGAACATGATGAGGGTGCACAGCGGCAGATAGACCGAGTTGAGGACCGTCGTCACGTTCTTGATGCGGCCCGCGCGCTGCTGGAGCTCACGGCTGCGCGCGAACTCCCCCGCCCAGGCTGCGTACGCGAAGCTCTCCGCTCCGGCGACGCGGAGTTTGGGCAGGCCGCGCAGCGTCTGGAACGCCTGGTTGTTGAGCTTGTTGGCGAGCACGATCAGGCGGCGCTGCCAGCGCAGTTCCCACAGGCCGAGGGTGAGGAAGACCGTCGCGATGACGGCGAGCATCGCAAGGGCGGCAAGGGCCAGGGGGACGCTGTAGAGAAGCAGTAGGACCACGTTCATCGCGCCGACCGTGCCCGCCTGCAGGGCGACGGGGCCGATGCCCGAAAGGACCCGGCGGATCGCGCTGACGCCCATCGCCGCGCTCGCCAGTTCACCGGTGGACCGGGAGGCGAAGAAGCGCGTGGGCAGGCGAAGGAGCCGGTCCCAGACCGCTGGTTGGAGGGCGCTCTCCATGCGGCCCTCCATGCGGAGGATGGTGAGGTTCTGGAGGAGCATGAAGGCCGCGGAGACGATGCTCGTGATCATCACCGCCAGGGACACCTGGACGATGAGGCTCTTCTCGCCGTTCGGCACGAACACGCCGAGGACTTGCCCCGTCGCGATGGGCACGAGCGCCCCGATCGCGACCGTCACCAGACCGGCGATCACCAGATTGCGTACATCGCCGCCGGTGCCCCGCAGGCTGAAGCGGAACAGCCGCCAGGGTGTCAGCGTCCGCTCCGGGAGGGGGCGGTAGAACATGACCCCCTGCGGCTCGAACTCTTCCGCGTTGCTCTGGTCGATGCGCGTGCGCCGCCCGGACATGGGGTGCACGGACTCGTAGCCGCCGCGCCGCCACAGCAGCGCGACCGGCTGTCCGCTGGCGCGGTGCCCGACCAGCGGGCCGGTGTTCTCGCGCCACCAACGGCCGTCGAGCCGGACGGCGCGGGTGCGGATCCGCGAAGCGACCGCGACCTGCTCCACCGGGTCGATCCGGTCGCTCACCGCACCGCCCTCCGCGGCGCCGGACAGCGTGATGCCCGTCGCCTCGGCGACAAGTCGGCAGGCCGCGTACGTCGCGTCGTCACCGCCCCGCGATTCGGAGCGGCGTGCGACGCCCCTGCCGGAGCGGCCGATGGAGGCGATCAGCGTCCGGTCGGCCTGCTCGCGGACCGTCTCGCCCGCTTTGATGCCGGCCGCCGTGCGGTCCTCGTGGGCCCGCTCCAGGCGTTCGATCCAGCGGTCGAGGGTCGACAGGAGGCGGTACTGCTGGTTGACCATGCGCTGCCACATGTCGGCGGCGACGAGCAGGTCGCCCGCGGCCTCGGCGCTGTAGGCGGATCCGTACTGCACGCTGCCCGGCGCTACCGGCATCCAGAGGATGTCGTCGTCGGTCACCACGTCGTCGCCCATGGTGCGGCCGTCGAGCGGTGCCTCGAAAAGCACCCGATGGCTGCGTCCGATGCCGAGCGCGAAGGCGTGCTCAAGGAGGCTCAGGGACGCGTCCTGGGTGTCGTACTGGCTGGGGTACTGCTGCTCGTAGGCCCAGGTGTCTCCGTAGTCGGGGCGGTACAGCTCGCGCAGCGGGATCCGGCGCAGCTCGCAGCCCTGGAGGGGGCGTCCGACGAGGGTGTGCTGGGGACCTTCGACGGGGCCAAGGAGCAGGGTGCCCGGTTCGAGGCGGCCGAGGAAGTGCCAGTGGCCCTGCTGCACGGCGTCGACCGCGAACAGGTCGAGCGCGCCTGCCACGACGAGCCAGAGCACCTGCGGGCCTTCCAGGTGCACGCTGCGCAGGCCCGTGCAGTCGGCCGGGGTGCCGAGCGCGCCGAAGGCGGCGGCCACCGAGTCATGGGTGTAGGCGCCGTGCTGTTGCGGTACCGAGGTCACCTCAGTGCTCCTTGACCAGGTCGGCGTAGGGTCCACCGGCGGCGACGAGGTGTTCGTGACGTCCGCGCTCCACGACCGAGCCGTGGTCGAGCACGACGATCTCGTCGCTGTCGCGCACGGTGCTCAGACGGTGCGCGATGACGACGCAGGCGCAGCCGCGGCGGCGCAGATTGTCGATGATGACCTGCTCGGTCTCCGCGTCCAGGGCGCTGGTCACCTCGTCGAGGACGAGGATGCTGGGGCGGCGGACAAGTGCGCGCGCGATCTCCAGACGCTGGCGCTGTCCGCCGGAGAAGTTGCGGCCGTCCTGCTCGACGCGGCCGTGGATGCCGGCGGGCCTGCGGGCCACGACGTCGAACAGGCAGGCGTCCTTGAGGGCGGCGACGACGGCGTCGTCCGGGATGGAGGGGTCCCACAGCGCGACGTTGTCGCGGATGGTGCCCTCGAAGAGGAACACGTCCTGGTCGACGAAGGAGACAGAGGAGGCGAGCGCCCCGCGCGGGATGTCCTCGAGGCGCTGTCCGTCGATGCGGATCGTGCCCTCCCAGGGGCTGTAGAGCCCCGAGATCAGCCGGGAGACGGTCGACTTGCCGCTGCCCGAGCCGCCGACGAGCGCGACTTGCTGGCCGGGGCCCACGGACAGTGAGAAGCCGGTCAGGAGCGGCTTGTCGAGAGGGCTGTAGCCGAAGGTGATGTCTTCGAGGGTGACGTGGCCCTTGAGGCGGCGGGTGCTCGCGGCCGGTTCGGGGCGGGAGTAGAGGGTGTCGACGGGGAAGTTCTCGACGTCCTTGAGGCGGGCGACGTCGGCGCCGAAGTCCTGGATGCGGCCCGCGACGCCGTTGAGGCGGGTGATCGGCGCGGTGAAGCGCGTGACAAGGGCCTGGAACGCGACGAGCAGACCGATCGACAGATGCCCCTCCACCGCGCGCAGACCGCCGATCCACAGGATCAGCGCGCTGTTGAGCGTCGCGAGGGTCGGCGCGGCGACGCCGAGCCAGGCGCTGGGCACGCCGAGACGCTGCTGCTCCTCCAGGGTGGTGGCGTGCTGGCCCGCCCACCGCCGGAAGTAGCCGTTCTCGCCGCCGGTGGCCTTCATGGTCTCGATCAGCTGCAGGCCGGTGTACGAGGTGTTGGTGAGCTTGGCGCTGTCGGCGCGCAGCTTCTGTGTACCGGTGGCCCGCAGCCGGATGACGATGCGCATCGCGACGATGTTGAGGAGGGCGATGCCGACACCGACGAGGGTGAGCTGGGGATCGTACGTCCACAGCAGGGCGGCGTAGAGGAGTACGACGATGCCGTCGACGCCCGCGGCGGTGAGGTCGCGGGCCAGGGTCTCGGCGACCGCGTCGTTGGACGCGAGCCGCTGGACGAGGTCGGCCGGGCTGCGCTGGGCGTAGAACGTGACGGGCAGACGCAGCAGATGACGCAGGAAGCGGGCGCTGCTCAGCGTCGAGGAGATGATGCGCCCGCGCAGCAGATTCGCCTGTTGCAGCCAGGTCAGGACCACGGTGAGCGCCACCATCGCGCCCATCGACGCGAACAGCGCCCCAAGGAGCGATGTCTGGTCGCCGATCAGGAACAGGTCGATGTACGTGCGACTCAGCGCGGGCAGCGCCGCGCCGACCGCGACGAGCAGCAGGCTGGCGAAGAGCGCGGCGAGCATGGTGCCGGTGGTGCCGCGCAGGCGTGCGGGCATCGCCCGCATGACGCCGGGCTTGCGGCCTCCGGTGCGGAAGTTCTCGCCCGGTTCGAGGACCAGGACGACGCCGGTGAAGCTGGTGTCGAAGTCTTCCGACGGGACGAAACGGCGGCCCTTGTCCGGGTCGTTGATGTGCACGCCGCGGCGGCCGAGGCGGCGCCCCATGCCGTCGTAGACGACGTAGTGGTTGAACTCCCAGAAGAGGATCGCGGGAGCCTTCACCTCGGCGAGCGCCGCCGGTTCCATCTGCATGCCCTTGGCCGTGAGGCCGTAACTGCGCGCCGCTTTCAGGAGGTTGCTGGCGCGTGAGCCGTCGCGGGAGACGCCGCACGCGATGCGCAGCTCTTCCAGCGGGACGTGCCGTCCGAAGTGGGCAAGGACCATGGCGAGGGCGGCTGCGCCGCACTCCACGGCCTCCATCTGCAGGACCGTGGGGGTACGGACGGTCTTCTGCCGCTTGCCCTTCGACGCGGGGCGGGGCGCGGCACGGCGGCGGCTGCGCTGGGGCTCGGGACGGTGCCGGCGACGGCCACCGGGGGGCGGCAGTTGCTGCTGGTGCGCCGGGGAGGGCTGTGGTGCGGTCACGGAAGCAGCCAATCGATCGGGCGCTGCTCGGCGAGGTGGAAGGCGCCGTCGGCCACGGTCATGGAGTCGAGTGCGAAGGGCGGGCCGCCGTCGGATGACCACTTGTAGCCGGACTTGGAGGTCGAGGAGCGTTCGAGCTGTACGAGGACGGCCACGGGTGGCCCGTCCTTGCTGAACTGCCCGGCCAGTTCCTTGTCGCCGAGGAACCCGCTGATCTTCTGTTCGCTCTGGGCGGTTCGCCCGATCGCCTTCACCCGGCCGCGCAGCATGCCGTACTCCTGTGTGGGCACGGACTGGACCGTGAGGTCCACCGAGGCGCCGACGGGTACGGTGGCCGCGCTGTCCGCGGGTACATAGAGCATCGCGAGGAGCGGGTCGTCGCTGCCCGAGACACGCTCGACGGTCGCCACGTCGGCGCCGGTGGTGACGACGGTGCCGATCCTGGCCACCAGCGTGGTCACCCGGCCGGCGGCGATGGAGCGTACGACCTTGTCGCCCTGGTCCGTACGGACTTTGAGCACGGGGGCGCCGGCGGCGAGCCGTTTGCCCTCCTCGGCCAGGACGCGGGTCACCTGTCCGGTGACGGGGCTCTGCAGGACGTAACTGCCCTGGCCGTGGGTGAGGATGCCGGGTGCCCGGAGCGTGGAGGAGATCGAGCCGGTCACGGCCCAGACGCTCGCGGCGACCATGACGACGACGGTGACGGCGAGTACGAGCAGGCCCTGGGGTCGGGCGTAGCGCACGGGAAGGTCGAGTTCCTCGGGCGACTGCAGCTTGGACAGAGCCTGTTGGCGGAACTGCACGGAACGCTTCCCTTACTTTGCCTGTGGCGTCTACTTGGCCTGTGGCGTCCGTGAGCCCCGGAACCAGTGGTTCCGGGGCTCACGAATCAAGGCGTCTCAGTGAGCTGAAGCTCAGAGACCAGCGGTCAGACCGCCGGCGAGGCCCGTGACGGCACCGGTGTTCAGGCCGGTGGCACCCTCGACCGTGCCGACGACGCCGCCGACGACGCCCGAGACCGGGGCGATGGAGTCAACGGTGTCCGTGACGTTGCCCGCGACACCGGCAACGAGGCCACCGGAGACGTTGTCGAGGTCGGCGTCGGAAATCTCGAGGGTCTCGACCTGGGGGGTGTAGTTCATGTGTGAGCTGCCCTTCTCATGAATGTTGCAAAAGTGTTTCCAACACCACGGAACCTGAAGTGCGAATTCCGCGGTGGCGAGGATCAAAGCACGTTCGCACGTCGTACATCCAATCGACGAGGCAACGGCCAACAGGGCTCACGGCGACACATCACCGCTGCGTGCAGGCATGTTCACCACGTGGGAGCAGCTCCTTCACAAGCTTCACAGAAGGAAATCCCGCGAGCGGAAGGACTCCTTCCAACAAAGCGGACACTCTCGCATCAAAGCGCGAGTTCTGTGGTCAATGCACATGACTTGATGTGGAGTATTCACCGAATGGCGTGACTGCGCTGCGCATTCGATGTGCAGGTTTATTGAAGGCGTGCCGAATCGTCGCCGAAGGGGACACCGTGGTCACCTTCGGCGACCGCGCCGTCGGTGGAGGCGCCGGAGGCGATCCCGTGGCCGGGCTCAGGCACCGCCTCCGGGGCGAGCAGCACCGAGCGTCGGCCGTCGACGCCGACCGGTACGTCGCCGTCGATGGTGACGCGGCGCAAGGTGCGCTCATGGTCGTCGGAGTCGTCAACTCCGTAGTGCTGCGTGGCGCGGTTGTCCCAGATGGCGACGTCACCCACGCGCCACTGCCAGCGGACCGTGTTCTCCGGCCGCTCCACGTGCGACTGGAGTACGCCGATCAGGGCGCGGGAGTCGGCGGCACGGAAGCCGCTGAGCTTCTGCAGGAAGTTGCCCAGGATCAAGGTGTGTTCACCGGTCTCGGGGTGGACGCGGACCACGGGGTGCTCGGTCTGGAACTTGACCGCGGTGAACACCTTCCGGTGCTGGTCGAGCGCCGCGGAGGAGGCGCCGGGGCGCGACGCCGCGTAGTCGTAGTCGTTGGTGTGCACACCGCGCACGCTGTCGGCGAGTATCCGCAGCGGCTCGGGCAGGTCCTTGTACGCGGCGGCCGTGTTGGACCACAGGGTGTTGCCGCCGTACGGCGGGATGACCTCGGCGCGCAGGATGGAGAAGGCCGGGTAGGCGGGCACGAAGGTGACGTCGGTGTGCCACTGGTTGGCGCGGCCGCCGTGTTCGTTGTCGATGCCGAGGGCGTAACGGCCGTCCACGGAAGGCACGGTGGGATGGGCGACGGGAGTGCCGAGCAGGCGGGCGAAGGCCTCGTGGCTCTCCCCGTCGAGGTGCTGCTGGTCGCGGAAGAAGACGACCTTGTGCTCGAGCAGCGCGGCGCGCACGGCGGCCACGGTCGCCTCGTCCAGGTCACCGCCGAGTCGGACTCCGGACAGGACGGCGCCGATCCGGCCGCCTACTTTCTGGACGGTGAGGGTGGGAGTCTCCAGTGCGGGTGCGGACGTCATGGGGTGAAATCCCTTCGGTGGGGCGGATGTGACCGAGCCGAGGCATGCGGATGCCAAGGAGAGGTCAGAGGGAGAGATGAGAGGGGGAGACCGGCTGACTGCGCGTCAGCATGAGTCAGCGTGCGTCAGCGTCAGCAGCAGCGCGGCAAAAGTGCGGGCGGCGGTCAGGCCACGCGCAGACGACACGCCCCGGAGGCGAGGCGGCCCAGGTCTACGTGGAGCCGCGGGACAAGAAGGGGCATCGCGGTCATGTCCAGGAGCATGGTCGCCCGCCGAAAGCGTGGCAAGAGCTTCCCCGACCGCTTCACGACCCTGCAATGAGCCCGGCGCCGGGCGGCTCTCCCGCCCTCGAGTGTCTGGCTGAGATCCGCGCGGTCCGGCCGGCCGCTCGTCGGCCGGCTCTCGGGGACATCACCCCATGACCAGGGGCGATACGTTCCGTTCAGGGCGGTGCAGCATAATGCGGCCATGCGGATCTCAGCCAGGGCGGACTACGCGGTACGTGCCGCGCTGCAACTCGCCGCGTGCCAGGACGACGGGCCGCTGAAGGCCGAGGCCATCGCGGAAGCCCAGGACATCCCGCACAAGTTCCTCGAAGGCATCCTCAACGACATGCGGCGCGGCGGCCTCGTCCTCAGCCAGCGCGGCGGCAACGGCGGCTACCGCCTGGCGCGGCCCGCAGGCAGCATCAGCATCGCGGACGTCATCCGCGTCGTGGAAGGGCCCCTCGTGTCGGTGCGCGGCGTCCGCCCTCCCGAGCTGGCCTACAGCGGGCCCGCTGAATCGCTGCTGCCGCTGTGGATCGCGCTGCGGGCGAATGTCCGCCAGATCCTCGAGGGCGTGTCCCTGGCCGATGTAGCGGGCGCCGAACTGCCGAATCCCGTCACAGAGCTCGCCGCGGACCCCGCGGCCTGGACGAACCCTTGACCCCTTGGCCCCCTGACCCCCTGACCCCCTGACCCCTCAGGCAAGAGCGGGTTGCGCGAGGTCGAGGACCAGCTGGTTTCCCCAGTCGTTGGTGAAGACCGCGCTCGCTCCTTCATGGCGCACGCCCACGAACGGGTTGGAGCTGAACATGACGGCGACCCACCGCAAGGAACCGTCGGCACCGAGACGGGCGAGGAAGCCGATGTTGCCCATCCCGCTGCCCCCGCCCGACATCCATCCGGATCCGTCCGGCAGCGGGCTCTCGAAGTAGGGGTCCGCCTCGACGACGCCGTACTCCTCGACGGCCTTGACCACGTCGATCGCCGCCCCGAGACGGAAAGGGATCGGCTGCCCGGCGTCGGGGTGGTAGGCCCCGGGACCGTCCACGTGTACGTCGAGGCCGGTGTCGTCCGACCGGTAGAGGCCGTCAAGGAAGGGCATCTCCCCCTCCGCCCACAACTGCTCGATCAACGCCGGTTCCGTGGGTGTTCGCGTGCCGTGCGCTCATTGCCGTGTTTGTACGCACCTGTCCAGCGGGCCATCACCAGCTGGGCATCGCCGGACTCGACCTCGGCGAGGAACTTCTCGGCGCGCGCACCTCGCAGCGTGCCTGCCGCGCGGCCGTGGTGGGTGATCGTCACTCCGGCGTCGGGATGTTGCTCGTAGGTGAACCCGGAAGGTCTTGGCATCCCCCGATGTTAGGCATCAGGACCGTGGTTCCGTAACCGAATTTCGGTGCGGCCGCGGGGCGGTCGACAGGAGCGGACGGAGACTGACCGCCCTGCGAGATCCCATAGTGCGAGACGCAGCGGTCCGCCCCTTGAACACCCCCTTGCCGCGACAGGAGTTCGAGCACACTATTCCTATCAATCAGGTAGGGAAACTAGGAATCTGTGAGGCGTCCCCGTGACAACGCTGACCCCTTCCGCCTCGCCGCGCGTCGTCCGGGAACTCGCCGATGACCTCGCCGTCGACGCGGACCTGCGCGACCGGGCGGGCAAGCCCCCGTTCGACGAGGTCTCGCGGCTGCGCGAGGCGGGACTGCCCGCGCTCCTGACGCCGTCCGGCCAGGACAGCCAGGGCGGCCGGGGCAGCGACTGGCGTACGGCATGTACGGCGGTCAGGGACATCGCGGCGGCCGACAGCTCCATCGCCGAGCTCCTGGCGCACCACCACGCCCTGTCGTGGAGCCCCCGCCTCTTCGCCGCGCCCGACGACGCCGCCGCGCTCGAACTGCGCGCCGTGCACGAGCAGTGGCTCTACGGCGGTGACATCGATCTGCCGGACGCACAGACGGGCACCGACCTCGCCCTCACGCCGACCGTCGGCGGGTACGTCCTGCACGGGCGTCGGCCGCTGACCGCGAACGTCGCCGTCGCGGACCGGCTCGCCCATACGGCGCGGCGCACGGACACCGGTGAATGGGTGGTCGTCCTGGTGAACCCTGCCCACCCCGGCGTCTCCACCGAACCCGCGCACGATCCGCTCGGGCAGCGCCTCAGCGGCGCGGGCGGCGTCAGCTACGACGACGTACCGGTGTCGGCGGACCAAGTGCTGGGCACGGTTCCCGTCGACGAGCACGAGATCTCGCCGTTCACCGCGCTCGCCCCACTGACCCGCCGCCTCCTGCTCGTCCAGGTCGGCCTGGGCAACGCGGAGGGCGCCCTGGCCGAGGCGCGGGACATCAGTCGCGCCCTGCCGCGCCCCGGCTCCCTGGCGACGCTCGACACCGGCGGCGACTGCGGGACGCCGCCCACGGACCCCTATCTGCTGCTCGCCTACGGGGAATTGGCCACGGCCGCGCACAGTGCCGCGGCGGTGGTGGAACGCGCGACGGAGGCGTTGGCCCAGGGCCTGGGGGCCGGTCCCGCGCTGGGCGCCGACGAGCGTGCCGACATCGCGTTCCTCGTGGGCGCCGCTGAAACGGTCACCGCGCAGTCCGCCCTGCACATCACCACCCGCGTCCTCGAAGTCACCGCCGACGCGCCCTCCCCTTCGACCGACCCCGGCCTCGACAGGTTCTGGCGCAACGCCCGCGCCCTGACGGCCCACGGCTCCGCCGCGCACCGCCTCCGCGACATCGGTGAGCACTACCTCAACGGTCTGCACTAGCCGTCCGGCCCCGACCTTCCCTCGGTCAGTACGATCTTCGGATACTGGGACCCCGCATCCGCAAGGCCGAGAGGGAAGCCTCCGTTGAACACCGGCAGCTACTACGAGCCCATCGACGAGCACCGCTACAAGCCCACGCCCCACGCCGGTGGCGCCTGGGACACCGACGAGCAGCACTTCAGCCCGCTCGGCGGCCTCATCGTGCACGCCATCGACCGGCACCTGGCCACCCGGCCGGACAGTGGCCTGGTCCTGGCCCGGATCAGCTTCGACATCCTCGGGCGCCTCGCCCTCGACGAGTGCGAGATCCGGGTGGAGACCGTCCGGCCCGGCCGCACCATCGAACTGGTCGAGGCCGTCGTGCTGATGGCCGACCGTCCGGTGGTGCGGGCCCGGGCCTGGCTCCTCGCTTCCGGCGACACCAGCGCCGTCGCGGGCGGCGGCGCCGACAAGCTCACCTCGCCGGAGGCGCTCACGCCCTGGCACATGGCCTCCGTGTGGCCCGGCGGGTACATCGCCTCCCTGGATGTGCGCCCGCTCGCACCCCCGCAGCCGGGCCGTACGACGGCGTGGATCTCCACCGGTCTCGACCTCGTCGAAGGGCAGAGCGCGAGCCCGCTGGCGTCCTACATCGCACTCGTCGACACCGCCAACGGCATCGCCGTACGCCAGCAGCCCACCGCCTGGATGTTCCCCAACGTCGACCTCACCGTGCACCTCCACCGTCAGCCCGAAGGACCCTGGACCGGACTCGACACCACGGTGACCTTCGGACCCACAGGACAGGGCATCACCAGTACCGTCCTGCACGACGTCAACGGCCCTGTCGGACACGCACAGCAGATCCTCACCGTCCGCCCCCTGTAGGGGAGTTGGACCGCTTTACCCGGGATGTCGCGTCCATGACATCGTCACATACTCGACGCACAACGTTCATACAGTGATGCGCCCACCCGTGCCACTCTCCGGTTTACCCACTTGTCAACTCGCGTAGAACGCGGGTCCTGTTGGAGGGATCCGCGGTGCGCGAGCCTCCGGGAGAGGACACCCCCACATGCCCGTCCCTCACATACGTCGCTGGAAGCCGCTGGCCATGACGGCCGCCGCGCTCCTGGTCGGGATCACCGTCCCCGCCGCCGCCGATGCCGCGACCACGGCCCCCACGCCGTCCGCCGCATCCGTCGGCGCCTATGACGACACGTACTACAAGGACGCGCTCGGCAAGACAGGGCCGGAGCTGAAGAGCGCCCTGCACACGATCATCAGCGACCAGACGAAGCTGTCGTACAGCCAGGTCTGGGACGCGCTCAAGGTCACCGACGAGGACCCGGACAACAGCAGCAACGTGATCCTCCTCTACACCGGCCGCTCGCAGAGCAAGGACAGCAACGGCGGCGACCCGGACCAGTGGAACCGTGAGCACGTGTGGGCCAAGTCCCACGGCGACTTCGGCACCTCGACCGGTCCCGGCACCGACATCCACCACCTGCGCCCGGAGGATGTCTCGGTCAACAGCGTCCGCGGCAACAAGGACTTCGACAATGGCGGCAGCGCGGTCGGTGAGGCGCCGGGCAACAACACCGACTCCGACTCCTTCGAGCCCCGTGACGCCGTCAAGGGCGACGTGGCCCGCATGATCCTCTACATGGCCGTGCGTTACGACGGCGAGGACGGCTTCGCCGACCTGGAGCCCAACGACAAGGTCTCCAACGGCAGCGCCCCCGCCATCGGGCGCCTGTCCGTACTGAAGCAGTGGAGCGACGAGGACCCGCCGGACACGTTCGAGAAGAACCGCAACCAGGCGATCTTCGACAAGTTCCAGCACAACCGCAACCCGTTCGTCGACCACCCCGAGTGGGTCGGCTCGATCTGGTAGATCGCGGCTCGCAGTTGAGGCAGGTGGTGGCAGCGCCCCCCTCGGG
>NZ_JBHTSF010000109.1:0-29862 GCF_042795295.1 Streptomyces sp. NPDC056486 | reverse complement strand
GAAAACTTTCAGCCCGTCCGGCGATTGAGGACGAACTCGGCGAAGCCGGTGATGACGGCAACCAAAGCCCCTACCCGACCACCATCACGCCCGCATACGAACCCCCCGCCACCACCACCCACGCCCCCAGCCCGACCACCGCCACCCTCCACCCCGTCCGGGCGAGCGAGGGCAGATCCACCGCGGCGCCGAGCCCGAACAGGGCCGCCGCAAGCAACAGTTCCTGGGCGTGGCCCGCCAGGTCGAGGACGGAACCCGGCACCCAGCCGGTGCTCCGTACCGCCACCATCACCAGGAACCCCGCAACGAACAGCGGAAGGACCGGCGCCCGTCGCCCCGCTCCCGCCCCGCGCACAGCGGCCCCGCGGGCCCGTAAGGACAGCGCGACCCCCGCCACCAGCGGCGCGAGCATCGCCACCCGCATCAGTTTCACGAGGACCGCGTCCCCCAACGCACCCGCCCCGGCAGTCTGCGCGGTGGCCACCACCTGACCCACGTCGTGGACACTCGCACCGGCCCACCGGCCGAACTCCGCGTCACCGAGACCCAACGGGCCCTGCAACAGCGGCAGTACGGCGATGGCCAGCGTCCCGCAGAGCGTCACGAGCGCCACCGACACCGCCGCGTCCCGCTCCTCGCTCTCACTCACCTCACTGACCGCGCCGATCGCGGACGCGCCGCAGATCGAGTAGCCGGTGGCGATCAGGAGCGGCTGATCGCCGGGCAGCCCCATCCGGCGGCCGAGCCACCACGTCCCGAAGAACGTCGCCGCGACCACCCCGAGCACCATCGCCACCGTCGCCCAGCCAAGACCCAGGACGTCGTCCAGGCTCAGCTTCAGACCGAGTAGGACGATGCCGAGCCGCATCAGCCGCTTCCCCGCGAGGGAGAGACCCGCCTTGCCCCGGCCTCGTACGACGGCGCGGGCACCCCGCACATGCGCCGCCACGAGCCCGAGCGCCACCGCAGCCGTCAGCATCGGCACGGCGGGGAGCAGGGTGTGTGTCACCCAGGCCGCCCCGACGCCGAGGGCCGCGAGGGCGAGTCCCGGCAGCGTGGGGGAGCGGGGAGGTGCGGGTGCCACCGGGGAGGCCGGCTGGCGCTGGCCGAGCAGTGCCATCAGCGGTCGGCCGGCAGCGCGTAGACGCGGCGCACGCTGGTGCGGAGGCGGGAGATGTCCGCGCCGTACACATGGAGCGAGATCGCCCGCCGCGTACCGGCGTTCCACACCCGGTGGATGTCTCCGGGCGGTGCGAAACCGCACACCGTGCCCTGCCGGTTGACCAGGTCCTCGGTGGCGACGAGCCGCGCCGGGGCCCCTGCCGCCGCCGGGACGAGGCGGTAGCGCCGCTCGTGCTCCGCGCCCTCGTGGACGCCGGTGACGCACCAGGAGACGTGATCGTGGACCGGCGTGTGCTGGCCCGGCAGCCAGACGAGGCCGACCACCGAGAAGCTGCCGTCGTGCTCGGCGTGCAGGAGATGCTGCCGGTAGCGCCCGGGATCGCCCTCGCACTGCTCGTCGGCGAGCAGATCGGCCGCGCCCAGATACGGCGCGAGCCGCTCGCCGACCAGGTACGCCGTCAGATCCGGCGGAAGACCCCGGCCGACGGCCTCGCGGACATCGGTGACGAGGGTGTCCAGACGCCCGGTGGTGCGGGCCGCGCGGAACGCGGTGGTGGAGGCACTCATACGGGCAGCGTCCTGCCGCCCTTCCATCACGTCCAACGACAGTTTCTAAGCCATACCCCAACACCTGCTTATGGATGGCGGCTTCGATCGGAGGCTGTGCGCCTCAGCAGCCCATCCGGTTCGCCGCGACCGCCTTCAGCTCATCCAGGACCAGCGCCGTCGCGGGAATCCGCAGGTGCTCCCTGAGCGCGTACGCCGAGACCTGCCGACGGGACGCCGGATCGAGGGCCCGGCCCGTCACCTGCCGGTGGCGCAGGAAGTTGAGGACGAGCCCCGGCATCATCGCGATGCCGAGCCCCTCGGCGACCAGGCTCTGGATGACGAGATTGTCGTCCGTGGTGAAGGCGATGTCCGGCGTGAAGCCCTGCTCGGCGCACTCGTGCAGGAAGTTGGCGCGGCAGCGCAGGCAGCCCGCGATCCAGCGCTCGCCCGCGAGGTCGACGAGCCTGACGGATCGGCGCCGGGCCAGCGGATGGCGCGAGGGCATGAGGACCGTCAACTGGTCCTCCATCAGCGGGATCTCCACCACCTCCTCCGGTACGTCCTCGTGCAGGCCGGGATAGTGGAAGGCCAGCGTGATGTCGCAGTCGCCGTGCACCAGGCGCTGGAGCGACTCGGGCGGTTCGTTCTCCTGGAGTTCGACGCGCACGCCGGGGTGGCTCGCCGCGAGCCGGGCCAGCGCCTCGGGGATGAGGGTGGCGTTGGCGCTGGGGAACGCGCAGATGCGCACGCGTCCGGTGCGCAGGCCCGTGATGGCGTTCATCTGCTGCTGGGCGGCGTTGATGTTGCCGAGGATGATTCCCGCGTGCCGGGACAGCGCCTCGCCCGCCTCGGTGAGCCGCATCCTGCGGCCGACGCGGGTGAACAGGACCGTGCCGACGGACCGTTCGAGCGCCTTCATCTGCTGGGTGATCGCCGGCTGCGTATAGCCGAGCGAGCGGGCGGCGGCGGAGTAGGAGCCGGTGCGGACCACTTCGTGGAATGACCTGATGTGCCGGGAATCGAACACATCTGCATCATAAGCGGGGTGCGGGAAGAGCCGCAGGCAGGCCCTTTCCGCCATCCTTGGGGCGTGAAATCCGACCGGCTGCTCTCGATCCTGCTGCTGCTCCAGACCCGTGGGCAGGTCCCCGCCCATGAGCTGGCCGACCGCCTCGAAGTCTCCGTGCGCACCATCTACCGCGACATCGAGGCGCTCTCCGTCTCCGGCGTCCCGGTGTACGCCGAGCGCGGGCGGCACGGGGGCATCGCGCTGCTTCCCGGTTTCCGCACGGACGTCACGGGGCTCACCGCGGACGAGTCGCGGGCGCTCTTCATCCTGGCCGCGCAGGGCGCGCACGCCGCGCTCGGGCTCGACGAGGCGCTCGGCTCCGCGCTGCGCAAGGTCATGGCGGCCCTGCCCGCACCGCACCGTCCCGCCGCCGAGTTGACCAGTCGGCGCATCCTCGTCGACTCGGCGCGCTGGATGCCGGGGCCCCGCGGATCGGATCCGGTCACCGTCGACCTCGACGTACTGCAGGACGCCGTCTTCTCCGACCGGCGGCTGCGCCTGCGCTACCGCCACAGCGGCGACGCCCGGCCGCGCACCTACACCGTGGATCCCTACGGCCTCGTCTCGAAGGCGGGCGTCTGGTACCTGGTGGCCGACCGGCGCGGCGCCCCCCAGCTCTTCCGCGCCGACCGCGTACAGGAGGCGACCCTTGCGGACGCACCCGTCAAGCGCAGGCCGGGCATCGAACTCGCCGACGTATGGGCCGTGCTGAAGCGTCAGGTCGAGGACCGTCCGGTCGGCGTCGACGTGACGGCGCGGGTCGCACGCGACCGGTTCGCCCAGTTCCTGCGCCTGAAGGGGCAGTTCCTCAGCGCACGCCCCGAAGACGACGGCGAGAGCGAGTGGATCGACGTCCGGCTCGGGTTCGGCGTCGTCGGGGACATCCGCACGCTGCTCCCGTTCGCCGCCAGCGTGGAGGTGCTCTCGCCGCCGGGGGCGCGCGCCGAACTGGCGGACGCCGCCGCCGCGGTCACCGACCTTTACGCAGGAAGCGGCTCAGCGCGCCGGTGAGCTGAGCGGGCGCGTCCTCCTGTACGAGATGTCCCGCGCCCTCGATCAGACGCAGCTCGGCGCCGGGGATCAGCTTGGCGAGCTCGTGGCCGCGTTCCACCGGGATCCAGGTGTCGTCCGTGCCCCAGCAGACGAGGACGGGCAGCGCCAACTCCCCGTACCGGCCCTGGATCTCATCGGTGAACCGCTGGTCGTTCTGCTCGATCTGCCGGTAGAAGGCGGGCCTGCCCTCCTCCGTGCACCAGGGCTCGACCAGGCGGTCGAGCACCGCCGGGTGCAGTCCGCGGTGGCTCGCCGAACCGACGTACTCGCGCACCAGCGCCTCGTGCAGGGCGGGCGGCAGCTGGGTGAAGACGTCGGCGTGCGCGCCGAGCAGACGGTAGGTGGGGGAGCCCCAGGGGGCGAGGGCCACCGGGTCGACGACGGCGAGGCGTTCGTAGCGGGCGCCGTGCAGGAGGTGGGCGCGCAGCGCGACGCAGCCACCGAAGTCATGGGCCACGACAGCGGGTTCGTCCAGGCCCCAGTGGGCCAGGAGCTCGGTGAGGACGCGGGCCTGCGCGGCCAGGGTCACATCCTGCCCGGACCGCATCTCCGACGCCCCGTAGCCGGGCAGGTCCCATACGTACACGCGGTGTTCCTGGGAGAGCGTGCGGGCCACGCTCCGCCAGACGTACGAGGAGAAGGGCGTGCCGTGGACCAGGACGACGGGCGGTGCGTCCTCGGGTCCGACGGCGGTCCAGCGGACTGCGCCGGTCGGTCCTGCGAAGGTCTGGTCGAGTGTCCAGTCGCGATCGGTCGTCATGACCGTAAGGCTAGTAGCTCCTTACGGGAGAGTCGAGCGTCGCGGCGGGGCAACGGGCCTCGCCATATCCCTTGTCACCGCCTGTCACCGCCTGTCAGCGTTCGTCCAGCCAGTGGCGCCGCCCGAGCGACACCAGGCGCAGCTGCCGACGTGCGCTGGCCGCCACCCGTTCCTGTGCGTCGGGTGCCGCCTCCAGGAGTGCGGACGCGGTCATCACCATGTGATCGACGTACATCCTGGCCAGCATCAGGAGATCGTCCTCGTCCCAGCCCACGGACTCGGGCTCCTGGGAGAACTGGCCCGCCACCTCCTGCGCGAACAGGGCGAGTTGACCGCCTATCGCGGACCGCACGGCCTGCACCCCGCCGTGCTGCTCGCGGGCGATGAAGCGGACGTGGGCGGGGTGGGTGCGGACGTAGGCGACGATCAACTCGACCGTGGCCGCGATGCGTTCCTCGCCGTCGTCGCCATTGCCGTCGCCGGTCGCCGCGAGGAGCGAGACGAGTGTGGTGTGCAAGCTGTCCAGCGCCTCCTCCACCAGGGTCACGCCCAGGTCGGCCACATCGCGGAAGTGCCGGTAGAAGGCGGTGGGGGCCACGCCCGCGGCGCGGGTGACCTCGCGCAGGCCCAGGCTGCTCAGGCTCTGCTCCTCGAGCAGCTGGAGCGCCGCGTCGAGGAGTGCCTGCCGGGTTTTCTGCTTCTGGGCCTGCCGGATGCCGAGAGTGTGACTCATGCCATGCAGTTAACAACTGTTCTCCGAGATTGGAAAGCCGGAGAAGAGGTACTCTCTAACTCAGTGAACAGTTGTTACCACAAGCGTTCACCGAACCCTCAACGAGAGGCATCCCATGTTGTTCCTCGTCGCCGCACTCCTGCTGCTCGGTGTCGCCCTGGGCTCCGTGGCCCACGCGCCGCTCCCCGTCACCCTCGTCGCCGCCGCCGTCATCGGCGTCTGGCTCGTGGTGTTCACGGTCCGCGAGCGGCACACGCGTCGCCACTCCTGAGCGCGCCGCCACTGTTCCGTTGTTCCGTAACTGATCCGCACGGCCCCTGAAAGGAGTCACACCATGGGACTCAGCACCCTCGCCCCCAAGCCCACGACCACCACCTCCACCACCACCGCCTCCACCACTTCGACCCGTGAGCCCGCCCCCGCCCCCGTCCCCACCGGCCGGCGTGACACCGACGGCATGGCCGTCGCCTCGTTCGTCCTCGGCCTGCTCGGGCTGCTCGTCCTGAACCTCTTCCTCGGCCCGATCGCGATCGTCCTCGCGAGCATCGCGCTGCTGCGCGGGACCAGCCGAAAGGGTCGTGCGGCCCTCGGACTCGGGCTCGGCGTGGCCGATCTCGTCGTCCTCGCCGTGCTGATGTCCATGGACAACACCGTGTCGTGGGGTCTCGCGGGCTGACCGCTGGAACGCGGGGCCCGGCGCGGCTCGTAGAATCGTGCGCACCATGGCCTACCTCGACCACGCAGCGACCACTCCGATGCTTCCGGAGGCGATCGCGGCGATGACCGCCCAGCTCGCCGCCACCGGCAACGCGTCCTCATTGCACGCCGCCGGGCGCCGGGCGCGACGTACCGTCGAGGAGGCCCGCGAGACGCTCGCCGAGTCGCTCGGCGCGCGCCCCAGCGAGACCGTCTTCACCGCGGGCGGCACGGAGGCCGACAACCTGGCCGTGAAGGGCCTGTACTGGGCGCGGCGCGACGCCGACCCCGCGCGGACCCGGGTCCTCGCCAGCCCCGTCGAGCACCACGCCGTCCTCGACGCCGTGCACTGGCTCGGCGAGCACGAAGGCGCCACCGTCGAGTACCTCCCCGTCGACGCGTACGGCCGCGTGCACCCCGAAGCCCTGCGCGAGGCGATCGAGCGCGACCCCGACGACGTCGCCCTCGCCACCGTCATGTGGGCCAACAACGAGATCGGCACCATCCAGCCCATCCGTGAACTGGCCGATGTGGCAGCCGAGTTCGAGATCCCGCTGCACGCCGACGCGGTGCAGGCCTTCGGTCAGATCCCCGTCGACTTCGGTGCGTCCGGGCTCGCCGCGATGACCGTATCCGGGCACAAGATCGGCGGTCCGTACGGCATCGGGGCGCTGCTCCTGGGGCGCGAGTACAGCCCCGTGCCCGTCCTGCACGGCGGCGGGCAGGAGCGTCATGTGCGCTCCGGGACGCTCGACGTGCCCGCGATCGCCGCGTTCGCCGTGGCGGGGCAGCACGCCGCCGGACAGCGCGAGAGGTTCGCCCGCGAGATCGGCGCGCTGCGGGACGATCTGGTCTCCGCCGTGCGCGCCGAGGTTCCCGGCGCGATCCTGGGGGGAGACCCGGTCGGCCGGCTGCCCGCGAACGCACACTTCACCTTCCCCGGCTGCGAGGGAGATTCCCTCCTGCTGCTGCTCGACGCCCAGGGCATCGAGTGCTCCACCGGCTCCGCGTGCACGGCGGGCGTGGCCCAGCCGAGCCACGTCCTGCTCGCCACCGGCACCGACCCCGACCTCGCCCGCGGCACGCTCCGCTTCTCCCTCGGCCACACCTCGACGGAGGCGGACGTGGCGGCGGTGGCCCGGGCGATCGGCCCGGCGGTGGAACGGGCGCGTTCGGCGGGGCTGAGCTGAGCCGGGTCCGGCCTGACGTTGATCCCGGTTTGGGCCGGTAGGTGACGCAGGTAACGCCGGACTGCGTTGATCGCGCCCCGAGTTGATGCCGGTTTCAGCCGCTATAGGGAGGACAGGCACAGGAGCGGGCTACGAGGCCCGCAGTCCGCCGATCTATGCTGGCCGCTCGCGAGTCCGCTCCGCGCGTTCGGGGCTGCACGACAACCCCCTCATGGAGTTCACATTGAAGGCGAACCTCCGCTCTCGCATCGCCGCGCGGCTCGGGCGCATATACCTCTCCAGGATCCAGAGGAACGGGATCAGCGCCTCCGCGATCTCGCGTCTTCCCGAGCCCCTGCTCGCGCCGATGCGCCGTGACGGGCTCGACCCGGTGGCCCGGCTCACCGAGCACCAGGCGGAGCAGCCGATCTCCAAGGTGCCGCTGCCGTTCGGCATGGACGCCTGGGTGGTCACCGGCTACGACGAGGTGAAGGCCGTCCTCGGCGCGACCGACGGCTTCAGCAACGACTTCACGAACCTCGCGGGCAACGCCGGTGTGGTCGAGGACCACAACCCCGGCGGCCTCGGTTTCAGCGACCCCCCGGTCCACACGCATCTGCGCCGCATCCTCACGCCCGAGTTCACGATGCGCAGGCTGCGCCGCCTCACGCCCCGGATCGAGGCCATCGTCGAGGAGCGGCTCGACGCGATGGAGGCGACGGAAGGGCCCGTCGACCTCGTCCAGGCCTTCGCGCTTCCGATCCCCTCGCTGACGATCTGCGAGCTCCTCGGCGTGCCGTACGAGGACCGCCACGACTTCCAGCAGCTGGCGATGGAGCGCTTCGACCTCTTCGCCGGGGCGACCGCTCCCTTCGGGGCGATATCCGCCTCGCTCTCCTACTTCAGGGACGTCGTCAAGAAGCAGCGCGAGAACCCGGGCGACGGACTGCTCGGCATGATCGTGAAGGAACACGGCGACACGGTCGACGACGAGGAGCTCGCCGGTCTTGCCGACGGCATCCTCACCGGCGGCTTCGAGACGACCGCGAGCATGGTGGCCCTCGGCTCCCTGCTGCTCCTCCAGGACCCCGAGACCGCCGCGCGGCTGCGCGATGACGACTCGGCGGCCGCCCCCTTCGTCGAGGAGGCGCTGCGCTACCTCAGCGTCGTGCAGGTGGCCTTCCCGCGGTTCGCCCGCGAGGACATCGAGATAGCCGGGGTGCTCATCCCCAAGGGCGACCTGGTCCTGTGCTCCCTGAGCGGCGGCAACCGCGACGCCAAATACACCCCCGACGGCGGCGGCTTCGACCCGCACCGCAAGGCCTCCGGCCACCTCGCCTTCGGCTACGGCATCCACCGCTGCATCGGCGCCGAACTGGCCCGCATGGAGCTGCGCGCCGCCTACCCGGCCCTGGTGAAGCGCTTCCCCGAGATGCGGCTCGCGGTCGCTCCCGAGGAACTCGCGTTCCGCAAGCTCTCGATCGTGTACGGGGTGGAGTCCCTGCCGGTGCACCTGCGGTAGGAAGCGTGTGGCCGGTCAGGCGAGGGCCGGTAGGACGGCGGGTCAGGCGAGGGCGGTGCGGGCTTTCCGCACCAGCTTCATGTACCGGTCCCAGTCCCAGTGCGGCCCGGGATCCGTGTGGTCCGTGCCGGGCACCTCCACGTGCCCGATGATGTGTTTCCGGTCCACCGGGATGTCGTACCTCTTGCAGATTCCCGCGGTGAGGCGTGCCGACGACTCGTACATGGCATCGGTGAACGAGGACTTCTTGTCGACGAAGCCCTCGTGCTCGATGCCGATGCTCCGCTCGTTGTAGCTCTTGTTCCCCGCGTGGAACGCCACGTCCAGCTCGCGGATCATCTGGGCGATGTGCCCGTCCTTGCGCACCACGTAATGAGCGGCCGCGCCGTGCGCCGGGTCCTTGAACACCCTCAGGGCCGTGTCGTACCCGCCCTGCACGACGTGGATGACGACCATGTCTATCCCGTAGTCGTCAGGCCGGTCCGCCCGGCGCCAGTTGTAGTCGGACGCGGCGACCCACTGTGCGCCCTTGGCGTCGACCTCGCCCTCCTCGCGCCTCTTGACGACGCCGGGCAGCCGCCACCACAGGCGGCCCAGCTCGTCCGAAGCGAGCACAGCTGTGCCGACGGCCGCCGCGGCGCCGCCGATCAGGAGCGTCCGCCTGTTGACGCCCCGGCGCCCGGGCTCCTGCTCCGACTTCGAGTCCTGTTCTGCCCCCATGTGATCGTCAACGCTTACTCACGGGCGCCTGGTTCCCGCGGGCCCGTACCCTGTTAGAGCTATGACTGAGAACCGGACCCCGCAGCGCCCCCGCCCCCTTCGCGTACTCGCCGCCATGTCGGGCGGCGTGGACTCCGCCGTCGCCGCCGCGCGTGCCGCCGAAGCAGGGCACGACGTGACCGGAGTGCACCTGGCACTCTCGGCGAACCCGCAATCGTTCCGCACGGGCGCGCGGGGCTGTTGCACCATCGAGGACTCCCGCGACGCCCGCCGCGCCGCGGACGTCATCGGCATCCCGTTCTACGTATGGGACCTGGCCGAGCGGTTCCGCGAGGACGTCGTCGAGGACTTCATCGCCGAGTACGAGGCGGGGCGCACCCCGAACCCGTGCCTCCGCTGCAACGAGAAGATCAAGTTCGCCGCGCTCCTGGACAAGGCCCTCGCGCTCGGCTTCGACGCGGTCGTCACTGGCCACTACGCCACGGTTGTCGTGAACGACGACGGCACGCGCGAGCTGCACCGCGCATCGGACATGGCCAAGGACCAGAGCTACGTCCTCGGGGTCCTGGACGACCGCCAGCTCGCGCACGCGATGTTCCCCCTCGGTGACACGCTCACCACCAAGGAAGAGATCCGCGCGGAGGCCGAGGAGCGTGGCCTGGCCGTTGCCAAGAAGCCCGACAGCCACGACATCTGCTTCATCGCCGATGGCGACACCCAGGGCTTCCTCGCGGACCGCCTGGGCAAGGCGGAGGGTGACATTGTCGACGCCGACGGCAACAAGCTGGGCACCCATGAGGGCGCTTTCGGCTACACCATCGGCCAGCGCAAGGGCCTGCGGATCGGCACCCCGGCCCCCGACGGCAAGCCGCGCTACGTCCTGGACATCTCCCCGGTGAACAACACCGTGACGGTCGGCCCGGTGGCCGACCTGGACGTCACGGGCCTGACGGCGATCAAGCCCCGCTGGTGCGGAGCAGCCCCCTCCGGGCCCGGCACGTACACCGCGCAGCTGCGGGCACACGGCGGCGAGACCGCCGTGTCCGCGGAACTGGTCGACGGGGAACTGCGGGTCTCCTTCGACGAGGCCGTCCGCGGCGTGGCCCCCGGCCAGGCGATCGTGCTCTACGACGGCACGCGCGTGGTCGGCTCGGCAACGATCGCCACGACGGAGCGGGCGACGGCGGCGGTCTAGCCCCTGTGGGCCTGCCTCAGGCCGCTTCGACTTCTACTTCGTAGAAGCAGAAGTGGTCCTTGATCTGCGCCACCCCGTCCTTCGGCTCGGGATACGCCCACACGAAGTCGGCGGAGTCCGGCAGCGACCAGTACGACGCCGTTCCCTTGAACGGGCAGTACGTGGTCGTGTCCGACGGGGTCAGGAGGTCGGTGCGTACGTCCTGCGGGGGGAGGTAGTAGCGCACGGGGCAGCCGGTCTCGCGCAGCAGCAGTGGGCGGCGGCTTTCGGCCACGGTCCGGCCGTCGCGCACCACCTTTACGAGGTCGGTGCCCTGTTCGATGGTGATCTTGTGTCCTGCTGTCACCGTGGTCTCCTTCTGTGAGCGGCTGTCTGTGAGCGGCCGTCTCCCACCCAGTCTGTGCCGGATCGTACGGTGAAGCCATGAACATCTGTGTCTTCCTCTCCGCGGCCGATCTCCCCGAGCGCTACACCCGCCCCGCGCGCGAATTCGCCGAGCTGCTCGGCAAGGGCGGCCACACCCTGGTGTGGGGTGGTTCGGAGAGCGGCCTGATGAAGGTCGTCGCCGATGGTGTGGAGGAGGCGGGCGGGCGCCTCGTCGGGGTCTCGGTCGGCTTCCTCGCCGCCAAGGCGCGGGCTGTCTCCGCGCCCGACGAGATGGTGATCGCCAAGGACCTCGCCGAGCGCAAGGCGCTGCTCCTGGAGAAGGCCGACGCCGTCGTGATCATGGTTGGCGGCACGGGCACGCTGGACGAGGCCACCGAGATCCTCGAACTGAAGAAGCACGGCAAGCACACCAAGCCGGTGGTCCTGCTCAACTCGGAGGGCTTCTACGACGGGTTGAAGGAGCAGTTCCAGCGCATGGAGGACGAGGGGTTCCTGCCGGTGCCGCTGACCGGTCTCGTCTTCTTCGCCGAGGAGGCGGTCGGCGCGCTCGCCTATCTGGAAGAGGCCATGGGCACCCAGTGACCGTGCGCTGACCTGCACCTGCCGGGGTGCGACGATGGACGCATGGCAACACATGTGATCACCGGGGCGGGCTCCGGCATCGGCGCGGCCGTCGCCCGTCGTCTCCACGCACGCGGCGACTCCCTCGTCCTGCACGCACGGGACGCGGGCCGCGCGAAGGAACTGGCCGCGCAATTCCCCGGGGCGGACACGCTCGTGGGCGACCTCTCCGACCCCGACAAGCTCTCCTGGGCGTTCGGCCACCAGTCGCTGCCCGACCGCGTCGACTCCCTGCTCCACATCGCGGGCGTCGTCGACCTGGGGCGCGTCGGTGACCTCACCCCCAAGTCCTGGCGCCACCAGCTCAACGTCAACCTCATCGCCCCCGCAGAGCTGACCCGTCACTTCCTGCCCCAACTCCGCGCAGCCCAGGGCCACGTGGTCTTCGTCAACTCGGGTGCGGGCCTGAGGGCCAGCCCCGAGTGGTCCGCCTACGCCGCCTCCAAGCACGGCCTCAAGGCCCTCGCCGACTCCCTGCGGGGCGAGGAGCACGCGAACGGCGTCCGCGTCACCTCCGTCTACCCGGGCCGCACGGCGAGCGCCATGCAGGCCAAGGTGCATCAGCAGGAGGGCAAGGAGTACGACCCCTCCCGCTTCATCGACCCTGAGTCGGTCGCCACGACGATCCTGATGGCCATCGACCTGCCGCGCGACGCGGAGGTCAACGATCTGACGGTGCGGCCCGGACAGTGAGCGAAACAGTGAGCGCGCACCGTTGGGGCCCGGCCACCGGCATCGGGTCCATGCCGGGCGGCGACGCCCGTGAGGCCGCGAAGACCGTCATCGGCAGCTTCGAGGATTTCCCGTATCTGGCGGAGCTGCCCGCGCGGGGGCCCGGCGCCGACATGATCGGGCGGACCGCCGGAATGCTGGTCGAGCTCTACGCGCGCGTGGAGCCGAGCGGCTGGCGGATCGGCGACCGCCCGGGGCGGGACACGCGCCGCGCGAAGGCGTGGCTCGGTGAGGACCTCGACGCCCTGGAGGAGTTCACCCAGGGGTACGAAGGTCCTGTCAAGGTGCAGGCCGTCGGGCCGTGGACCCTCGCCGCCGCCCTGGAGCTGAAGAACGGCCAGGTCGCTCTCTCCGACACCGGCGCCTGCCGGGACCTGGCAGGCTCGCTCGCCGAGGGCCTGCGTGCCCACCTCGCGGACGTACGCCGCCGGATCCCCGGTGGCCGGATCGTGCTCCAGCTCGACGAGCCCTCGCTCGTCGGCGTACTGCGCGGGCAGATCAAGACCGCGAGTGCGTACAGCACCCACCGCGCCGTGGACCGCCAGCTCGTGGAGAGCACCCTGCGGGACGTCATCGGCGTGCATGGTGACGGGCCTGCCGTCGTGCACTCCTGCGCGCCTGACGTTCCGTTCGCGCTCCTTCGCCGTGCGGGGGCCGACGCGATCTCGTTCGACTTCTCACTGCTCACCGAGCGTGACGACGAGGCGATCGGTGAGGCAGTCGAGGGCGGCACGAAGCTCTTCGCCGGTGTCGTGTCGGGCGTGGACAGCCCATTGTCAGACCCTGCCGGTAGCGTCATGGGTGTCAGGACGTTGTGGCGCAGGCTGGGGCTGAATCCGGGTTCTCTCGCGGAGTCGGTCGTGGTCACTCCGTCGTGCGGGCTCGCGGGGGCTTCCCCGGCGTACGCCCGCGCGGTGCTCGCCCACTGCGCCCGGGCGGCGAGATCACTCGCGGACAACCCTGAGTAATTGGGTATGACGTAACGGGAGGACGTAACGGTGGCTGTCGAACAGCAAGGCTCTGTGCCCGCCGAGGCACGGGATCAGCACGCCCAGCTGGCCGAACAGATCGAGGGGCACCGCTTCCGGTACTACGTGAACGACCAACCGGTCGTCAGCGACGCCGAGTTCGACAAGCTCCTTCGCTCGCTCGAAGCCCTGGAAGAGCAGTATTCGGAGCTGCGCACGCCCGACTCGCCCACCCAGAAGGTCTCCGGGGCGTACGAGACCGAGTTCACCTCGGTCCAGCACCGCGAGCGCATGCTCTCCCTGGACAACGCCTTCGACGACGAGGAGCTCGCCGCCTGGGCCGACCGCGTCGCCAAGGAGGTCGGCACCAGCGACCATCACTTCCTGTGCGAGCTGAAGGTCGACGGCCTCGCCGTGAACCTCACGTACGAGGACGGCAAGCTCACGCGCGCGGCCACCCGTGGCGACGGCCGCACCGGCGAGGACATCACACCGAACGTGCGCACCATCTCGGACATCCCGGACCGCCTCAAGGGTGACAACATCCCCACCCTGGTGGAGATCCGCGGCGAGGTCTTCTTCCCCATGGAGAAGTTCGAGGAGCTGAACGCCCGTCTGGTGGAGGCCGGTGACAAGCCCTTCGCCAACCCGCGCAACGCGGCGGCGGGTTCACTGCGCCAGAAGGACCCGCGCGTCACCGCCACGCGCCCGCTGCACATGGTGGTGCACGGCATCGGCGCCCGCGAGGGTTTCGACATCGACTGCCTCAGCCACGCCTATGAGCTCCTGCACGACTGGGGCCTGCCCACAGCCCAGCACAACAAGGTGGTCCAAGGGCTCGACGGCGTACGGGAGTTCATCACGTACTTCGGCGAGAACCGCCACTCCGTGGAGCACGAGATCGACGGCGTCGTCGTGAAGCTGGACGAGATCCCGCTCCAGGGGCGCCTCGGCTCGACCTCGCGGGCGCCGCGCTGGGCGATCGCCTGGAAGTACGCGCCCGAAGAGGTCAACACCAAGCTGGTCAACATCCGCGTGGGCGTCGGCCGCACCGGCCGCGTCACGCCGTACGCCCAGGTGGAGCCCGTCACCGTCGCGGGGTCCGAGGTCGAGTTCGCCACCCTGCACAACCAGGACGTGGTGAAGAAGAAGGGCGTCTTCATCGGCGACACGGTCGTCCTGCGCAAGGCGGGCGACGTCATCCCGGAGATCCTCGGCCCTGTCGTCGACCTGCGTGACGGCACCGAGCGGGAGTTCGTGATGCCCGCCGAGTGCCCCGAGTGCGGGACGGCGCTGCGGGCGATGAAGGAGGCCGACATCGACCTCCGTTGCCCCAACGCCCAGTCCTGCCCGGCCCAGTTGCGCGAGCGTCTGTTCTATCTCGCGGGCCGCAAGAGCCTGGACATCGAGAACTTCGGCTATGTCGCCGCGGCCGCGCTCACCAAGCCCCTCGAGCCGTCCGAGCCGCCGATTCTCGACGAGGGCGACATCTTCGACCTCACCATCGAGCGGCTCCTGCCCATCAAGGCGTACGTACTGGATCAGGACAGCGGTCTGCCCAAGCGGGACCCGAAGACGGGCGAGGAGAAGATCGCCACGATCTTCGCCAACCAGCAGGGCGAGGCGAGAAAGAACGCCGTGTCGATGCTGGAGAACATCGCGGCGGCCAAGGAGCGCCCGCTCGCTCGGATCATCACGGGCCTCTCCATCCGGCACGTGGGTCCGGTCGCCGCGGAGGCGCTCGCCCGTGAATTCCGGTCGGTCGAGCGCATCGAGCAGGCAACGGAGGAGGAGCTGGCCGCCGTCGAGGGCGTGGGCCCGACCATCGCCGCGTCCCTCAAGCAGTGGTTCGAGGAGGAGTGGCACCGGGAGATCCTGCGCAAGTGGCGCGCGGCCGGTGTCCGTATGGAGGAAGAGGGCGGGGGAGAGGACGAGGGGCCGCGACCGCTCGAAGGCCTCACGGTCGTGGTGACCGGAACGCTCGAGCACCACACGAGGGATGGCGCAAAAGATGCGTTGCAGAGCCGGGGCGCAAAGGTGACCGGTTCCGTTTCGAAGAAGACAGCTTTCGTCGTTGTGGGTGACAACCCTGGATCTAAATATGACAAGGCCATGCAGCTGAAGGTTCCGGTTCTGAACGAGGAAGGCTTCGCCGTCCTACTGGAACAGGGACCGGACGCGGCGGCGGAAGTTGCGCTTCCGACCGAGGAGTAGCGGTTGAAGGCCACCCGTTCAGCGCATACCAGATGCATACGGGTGGCCGGGTCGCATTCGGGCAACCGTTGTGGACCGCTGCCCGTAGAAGCCTTCTGCGGCCTACTGTTGAGATGTGCGCCTGCCGTGCCCCGCTGCGATTGGGGTATCCCCTGCTCATCGGGAGCACGGGGGAGGAGTTCCAGACGCGGCTGACTTCTGGACCGAGTCCGCGTGGCGTGGGCACCGCCGGCTGTGAGAGGGACGGGAATGGAACCGACCGAGAGCGCCGCACCGGACGCCCGGCTGCGCGCGCGCCTGCGGCGCGGACCGGGCGCGTGGCTCAGCGGACGCAGAGCGGCACGGGAAGCACGCGAGGCACGCGAGGCCGAGAGCAGGCTTCCCGCCGCCCCGAGCACCGCAGTTGAGCGACGCGAACGCGCATGGAGCACCGTCGGCGGGTACGGCACACAGGAGCTCGGCGTGGGCGAGGCATCGGGCAGCAGGGACGCGGCAGCACCCCGTTCCGCCCAGAGCGGCACCGACGCACGGCGCAGGACGCTCTGGCGCGGCTCGGAGGCGCACGGCGCGGACGACGCGTCCGGCGAGCGCGACCCTTGGCCAGTGCTTCCGGTTGCCGTAGTGGCGCTCGCCGCGGTGGTGCTCGGCACAGGCTTCTTCCACGCGTTCACCGGACGCGACGCACTGTTCCCCTCCGGCACGGTCGGCTGGTCCCTCGCCGTCCTCACGGGCCTCATCGTCGGCCACCTCGTCGCGCTCGGCCGCGACCGCTGGTGGGGCGGCACAGGATCGGGCGGCGCACTCACCGTCGCCGTCCTCCTGCTGTACGGCTGGGTGCCCGCCGGAATGGTCAGCCTCACCGTCGTCGTCCTGGTCGGCGTCGCGCGCCGCCACCGCTGGCGCCAGGGCATCCTGCACGGCGCCGTCGACATCCTCGGCATCGGCGCGGGCGCGCTCGCCATGGCCGCGTTCGGCACGGCGCCATCGGCGCAGTCGCCCTGGCTGCCCGAGACCTGGGACCTGTACTCGGCCCCCGAGGTGGCGCTCGCCGCCCTCGCCTACCTCGTCGTCACCCGCGTCCTGCTCTGGTACGTCCACGCGCCGCGCACCGGCGCCCTGCCCACGGTCACCCGCACGGCCCTGGTCAGACAGAGTCTCGTCGCCGTCGCGCTGCTCGGCATCGCCCCGCTGATCTGCGTGGTCGCGGCCTCGACCCCGGTCCTGCTCCCGCTCTTCGCGATCCCTCTCGTCGCGCTCGACTCGACGCTGTGGATCGCGCGGGCCAGGGCCGAGGAGCAGCTGCAGGACCCGCTCACAGGGCTGCCCAACCGGCAGTGGCTGCTTGAGCGGACCTGGACGGCTCTGGACGATGCCGAGCGGATCGGGGCGCGGTCCGCCCTGATGCTGATCGACATGGACCGCTTCCGTTCGGTCAACGACACCCTCGGCCATCTCGCGGGCGACCGTCTTCTCCTGCAGATCGCCGACCGGCTGAGGCTCGCCCTGCCGCGCGGTGCGGAGGCCGCACGGCTCGGCGGTGACGAGTTCGCCGTCCTCCTTCCGGTCACCGACTCCACGACGTCGGCCACCCGCGTGGCGCGGTCGCTGGTCGCCGCCCTCGGCTCTCCCTTGGACCTCGACGGCCTGACGCTTGTCCTGGAGGCCAGCGCCGGGCTCGCCGTCTTCCCCGACCACGCGATGGACGCGGAAGGCCTGCTGCGGCGGGCGGACGTCGCGATGTACCAGGCGAAGCGGGACCGCACGGGCGTCGAGGTGTACGAGTCCAAGCGGGACTCCAACACCCCGGACCGGCTCGGCCTGTTGGGCGATCTGCGCCGCGCCCTCGACGCGGGTGACGTCGAGCTCCACTACCAGCCGAAGGTCCAGTTCGACGGCCGCGTCGCGGGGCTCGAGGCGCTGGTGCGGTGGGTGCATCCCGAGCGCGGGAAGGTGCCGCCGGACGAGTTCATCGCCATAGCCGAATCGTCAGGGCTCATGCCGCACCTGACGGAGTACGTCCTGGAGACCGCCCTCGGCCAGGTGGCGAAGTGGCAGGCGATGGGCCTCAAGGTCCCGGTCGCGGTGAACGTGTCGCCGCGCGACGTCCACACCCCCGGCTTCGCGGGCGCCGTCGCGGCGCGCCTCGCACGGCACGGGGTCCCCCCGGGGGCGCTGCAACTGGAGATAACGGAGCACGTGCTCCTGGAGGACCCGCAGCGGGCCGCCGACACCTTGGCGGGCCTGACGGGACACGGGGTCAAGATGTCGCTCGACGACTTCGGCACGGGGTACTCGTCCCTGGTGCATCTGCGACGCCTTCCGGTGAGCGAGCTGAAGATCGACCGGTCCTTCGTGGCGAGACTCGCGGTGGACAACGAAGACGCGGAGATCGTCCGCTGCACCGTCGACCTCGCGCACTCCCTGGGGCTGCTCGTCGTCGCCGAAGGCGTCGAGGACGACGAGACGTGGGAGCGGTTGCGCGATCTGGGGTGCGACGCGGTGCAGGGATGGCTCGTCGCCGCGGCGATGCCGCCTGACGAGACCACCGCCTGGCTGCGGGCGCGGGGCTCGCGCGGATGGCGCAGGCCGGTGGACATCGCGGCGGAGGAGCAGGCGGCCGCGGAGGCTCGGGCGGACGTGGCCAAGTAGCCGCGGGGAAGTAGCCCCCGGGAAGTAGCTGCGGGGAATCGGACGGGGGCCCATCGGGACCCCGCCGGGCCCCTACCAGGACCGGCGTGGAAGCCCCCGGGGGAATCCGTTTCACGTGTACGGGGTGTGGCCCCATAGGATTGGGGCCACAAACCACACACTCACCCCCAGAGGATCGCCGCATGCCTGGCATTACGCGCGAGGAGGTCGCCCACCTCGCCCGCCTTGCACGTCTGGAGCTGAAGGACGAAGAGCTCGACCACTTCGCCGGACAGCTCGACGACATCATCGGCGCGGTCGCCCGCGTCTCCGAGGTCGCCGACCAAGACGTACCGCCGACCTCCCACCCGCTGCCGCTGACGAACGTCATGCGCGCGGACGAGGTCCGTCCGTCGCTCACCCCCGAGCAGGCGCTCTCCGGAGCCCCGGCACAAGAGCAGCAGCGTTTCAAGGTGCCGCAGATCCTGGGGGAGGACTAACCCACCATGACGGACAGCAAGATCGACATCATCAGGCTCACCGCCGCCGACATCGCCGCCAAGGTCGCCTCCGGCGAGCTCACGGCAGTCGAGGTCACCGAGGCCCACCTCGCCCGTATCGAGGCCGTCGACGAGAAGGTGCACGCCTTCCTGCACGTCGACCGCGAGGGTGCCCTCGCGCAGGCCCGCGCCGTCGACGCCAAGCGGGAGAAGGGCGAGAAGCTCGGCCCGCTGGCCGGCGTCCCGCTCGCGCTCAAGGACATCTTCACCACCGAGGGCATTCCGACCACGGTCGGTTCCAAGATCCTCGAGGGCTGGATCCCGCCGTACGACGCGACCGTCACGCGCAAGCTGAAGGAAGCCGACGTCGTCATCCTCGGCAAGACCAACATGGACGAGTTCGCCATGGGGTCATCCACCGAGAACAGCGCGTACGGCCCCACCGGCAACCCGTGGGACCTCACCCGCATCCCCGGCGGCTCCGGCGGCGGCTCCAGCGCCGCCATCGCGTCGTACGAGGCCCCCCTCGCCATCGGCACGGACACCGGCGGCTCCATCCGCCAGCCCGCGTCCGTCACCGGCACGGTCGGCGTCAAGCCGACCTACGGCGGCGTGTCGCGCTACGGCATGGTGGCGTTCTCGTCATCCCTCGACCAGGGCGGCCCCTGTGCCCGTACGGTCCTGGACGCCGCGCTCCTGCACGAGGTCATCGGCGGCCACGACGAGCTCGACTCGACGTCCATCGACGCCCCGGTCCCGCCGGTCGTCGATGCGGCCCGCAACGGCTCCGTACGGGGCATGCGCGTCGGCGTCGTCAAGCAGTTCGCCGGTGAGGGCTACCAGGCAGGCGTCGTCCAGCGCTTCCAGGAGTCCGTGGCGCTGCTCAAGGAGCTCGGCGCCGAGATCGTCGAGCTGGACTGCCCGTCCTTCGACCTGGCGCTCTCCGCGTACTACCTGATCGCGCCCTCCGAGTGCTCGTCGAACCTCGCGCGCTTCGACGCCATGCGTTACGGCCTGCGCGTCGGCGACGACGGCACGAGGTCCGCCGAGGACGTCACCGCGCTCACCCGCGAGGCCGGCTTCGGCGACGAGGTCAAGCGCCGCATCATCCTGGGCACGTACGCACTGAGCTCCGGCTACTACGACGCGTACTACGGAAGCGCCCAGAAGGTCCGCACCCTGATCACGCAGGACTTCGAGAAGTCCTTCGAGCAGGTCGACGTGATCGTCTCGCCCGCGACGCCGACCACCGCCTTCCCGATCGGCGAGCGCGCCGACGACCCGATGGCGATGTACCTCGCGGACGTGTGCACCATCCCGTCGAACATGGCGGGCAACGCCGCCATGTCGCTGCCCTGCGGCCTCGCGCCGGAGGACGGCCTGCCCGTCGGGCTGCAGATCATCGCCCCCGCCATGAAGGACGACCGCCTTTACAAGGTGGGCGCTGCCGTAGAGGCCGCCTTCGTGGAAAGGTGGGGTCACCCGCTGCTTGAGGAGGCACCGTCACTGTGAGTCCCATGACTGCCAAGGCCCAGGGCTTCAAGAAGTCCAAGCCCGGCGCGTACCTGTCGATCGCCACGACCGCCTTCGGCGCGATCTCCGTCGTCAAGCAGGCCCGCACGGCCCGCAAGGACAACGACACGCTCCGGCTCGTCGACGCCGCTGTCTCCGCCGCCGCCATCGCCACCGGCCTCGCTCTGCTCTTTCGTGAGCTGAAGAAGCTCGGCGACGACGACGTCCTGCTGGGTTGAGAGGGAAAGTTTCACCGTGACTGTCACGACTGACCTGGTGTCGTACGAGGATGCCCTCGCGACGTACGACCCCGTCATGGGCCTTGAGGTCCATGTCGAGCTGGGCACCAAGACGAAGATGTTCTGCGGCTGCTCCACCGAGCTCAAGCAGGACGCCAACAGCCAGACCTGCCCGACCTGTCTCGGACTGCCCGGCGCGCTGCCGGTCGTCAACGAGATCGGCGTCGAGTCCGCCATCAAGATCGGTCTCGCGCTGAACTGCGAGATCGCCGAGTGGTGCCGCTTCGCCCGGAAGAACTACTTCTATCCGGACATGCCGAAGAACTTCCAGACCTCTCAGTACGACGAGCCGATCGCCTTCAACGGCTATCTGGACGTACAGCTGGAGGACGGCGAGATCTTCCGCGTGCAGATCGAGCGCGCCCACATGGAGGAGGACACCGGCAAGTCCACACACGTGGGTGGCGCGACGGGCCGTATCCACGGCGCGTCGCACTCGCTCCTTGACTACAACCGCGCCGGTATCCCGCTCATCGAGATCGTCACCAAGCCGATCGAGGGCGCGGGCGAGCGGGCTCCCGAGGTCGCCAAGGCGTACGTCGCCGAGCTGCGCGAGGTCATCAAGGCCCTCGACGTGTCCGAGGCCCGGATGGACAAGGGCCAGATGCGCTGCGACGTGAACCTGTCCCTGCGCCCGCACGGGCGCGAGGAGTTCGGTACGCGCTCGGAGACGAAGAACGTCAACTCGCTCCGTTCCGTGGAGCGTGCGGCGCGCTTCGAGATCCAGCGCCATGCCGCGGTCCTTAACGCGGGCGGAACGATCATCCAGGAGACCCGTCACTTCCACGAGGAGGACGGCTCCACGACGTCGGGCCGCATCAAGGACAACGCCGAGGACTACCGGTACTTCCCGGAGCCCGACCTCGTCCCGGTGGCCCCGGCCCGTGCGTGGGTCGAGGAGCTGCGCTCCGGTCTCCCGGAGATGCCGCGCGTGCGCCGCAACCGCCTCCGCGAGGAGTGGGGTGTCACGGAGCACGACATGCAGTCGATCCTGAACGCGGGTGCGGTCGACCCGATCGTCGCCACGATCGAGGCGGGCGCCGACTCGACTGCCGCGCGCAAGTGGTGGATGGGTGAACTGGCCCGCGGCGCCAACGAGTCGGGCAAGGCCCTCGACGAGCTGCCGGTCACCCCGCAGCAGGTCGCACGGGTCGCCGAGCTCGTCGCCAAGGGCGACCTGAACGACAAGCTGGCCCGTCAGGTCTTCGTGGGCGTCCTGGCCGGTGAAGGTACGCCGGACGAGGTCGTCGAGAAGCGCGGCCTGAAGGTCGTATCCGACGAGGGCGCCCTGACGACCGCCGTGGACGAGGCGATCGCGGGCAACCCCGCCATCGCCGACAAGATCCGCAGCGGCAAGGTCGCGGCGGCCGGTGCGCTGGTCGGCGCGGTCATGAAGGCGACCCGGGGCCAGGCCGACGCGGCCCGCGTCAAGGAACTGATCCTGGAGAAGCTGGGCGTGGAGGGGTAACGGCTGCGCTGGGCTGGAGCAGTGTCCTGGTTGTAGCCGGGGCGCTTTCCGGACCGCCCGCTTCGCGGCGGATTTTTCCCGCCCACCCACCCGATTGCCCCGAGTCGTCGGGCGGGTGGGCGGGAAAGATCCGCGTGCCGCGTGCCGCCACGTTGCGTCGCGCCCCCTCTTACTCTGGGAACGTCCGTCCCCGCTGAACCACCGCCCCACCCGGGCCACGGAGCGTCCCCCTGAACACCGTCACCGCCGAGATCCTCTCCGTCGGTCTGCTGCTCGCCGTGCTCGCGTTTGCCGTCATACGGCCCAAGAAGTGGCCCGAGGCCGCCGCCGCGCTGCCCGCCGCCGGGCTTGTCGTGGTGCTCGGGGCCGTTTCGCCGCGGGACGCGCTCGCGCAGGTCGAGAGCCTGTTGCCGGTGGTGGGGTTCCTCGCCGCCGTGCTCGTGCTCGCGCAGCTCTGCGCGGATGACGGGCTTTTCGCAGCCGCCGGGGATCTCGTCGCCCGGCTCTGCGGCGGACGGACCAAGACGCTGCTCGGCGGGGTCTTCGGCGTCGCCGCCGTGATCACCGCCGTACTGAGCCTGGACGCCACCGTCGTTCTGCTCACCCCGGTCGTCTTCGCCACCGCGGCCCGCGTCGGGGCAAGGCCGCGGCCGCACGTCTACGCCACCGCCCACCTGGCCAACTCGGCGTCGCTCCTGCTGCCCGTCTCCAACCTCACCAACCTCCTCGCCCTCACCGCCAGCGGGCTCACGTTCACGCGGTTCGCCCTGCTCATGGCGTTGCCGTGGCTGGTTGCCATCGGCATCGAGTACGTGGCGTTCCGGCGGTACTTCGCGGCCGATCTGGCCGCGGGCGCCCTGGAGCCCAAGGAGACCGAGCCGACCCCCGTGCCGGTGTTCACCCTGGTCGTCCTCGGGCTCACGCTCGCCGGGTTCGTCGTCACCTCGTTCGTGGGCCTCGAACCCCTGTGGGCCGCCCTCGCGGGAGCGGCCGTGCTCGCGGGCCGTGCGCTGCTGCGCCGACGTACGACAGCCCCCGCACTCGTCCGCTCGGCGAACCCCCTGTTCTGCCTGTTCGTGCTCGCGCTCGGCATCGTCGTCAAGGCGGTCGTCGACAACGGCCTGGGCTCCGGGATCGAGTGGCTCCTGCCGGACGGCGCCTCGCTGCCCGCGCTCCTCGCCGTGGCGGCCGTCGCCGCCGTACTCGCCAACCTGATCAACAACCTGCCCGCGATTCTCGCTCTCCTGCCCGCCGTCGCCCCCGCCGGTCCCGGGCCCGTCCTCGCCGCGCTCATCGGCGTCAACATCGGCCCGAACCTGACGTACGTCGGCTCGCTCGCCACGCTGCTGTGGCGCCGCATCCTGCATGATCACGGCACCGATGCCGAGCTGCGGACGTTCACCCTGCTCGGCGCCCTGACCGTGCCCCTCATCCTCGCGGCGTCGACCGTCGCGCTCTGGGCGGGGCTGCTGATCGGCTGACCAAGTCTGATCGGCTGACCAGGTCTGATCGGCTGACCGAGTCCCGACGTACACACTCGCGCGCGTCCGTTCACGCCGACTTCGTCCCCAAGTCTTCACAGGGAAACCAGACTTCACTACCGTCCCGGCCGAGCAGGCTAATGGATCAGCAGAGAACCATTGGCCGTCGACTGGAGGTCGTACGTGTCCCCGGAGATATCTCGCAGGCGGCTGATGGCAGTTGGCGGAGGCGTACTCGGCGCCGCCGCCGTCGGATCCTTCCTGCCGCCGTCACTGCAGCAGGCGCTGGCACAGGACCGGCACAAACCCGGCAGCGGCGGGCTCGACTCGATCGAGCACGTCGTCATCCTCATGCAGGAGAACAGGTCCTTCGACCACTACTTCGGCGCCCTGCGCGGCGTACGCGGCTTCGGTGACCGCAACGCCGTCCGCCTCCCGAGCGGCAAGTCCGTGTTCGAGCAGCCGGGCGTGCTGAGTACCGTCCTGCCCTTCCCCGTCCGCGAGGCCGCGGCGGCGCAGAAGAAGGACCTGCAGTACATCGGCGCCCTCGACCACTCCTGGAGCGGCGGCGCCAAGGCCTGGCACGACGGCTGGACGGACGGCTGGATCACCGCCAAGACCGCGGCGACCATGGCGTATTACACGCGTGAAGACATTCCGCTGCACTACGAACTCGCCGACACCTTCACCGTCTGCGACGCCTACCACTCGTCCATCCACACCTCCACGAGCCCCAACCGCAACCACCTGTGGAGCGGGAAGACGGGCTACGAGGCGAACGGCAAGCGAGCCGTCGGGAACGACGCGTACGACGAGGGCAAGCACCCCGGATACGACTGGGGGACGTACGCCGAGCGCCTGGAGAAGGCGGGCGTGAGCTGGCAGACGTACACGGAGTGGGAGAACTTCACCGACAACCAGATCGAGTTCTTCACCACCTTCAAGGCCATCGCCCGCAAGGTCCTCGCCAAGACCGGCCTGACCTTCATGGAGGCCTTCTACGCCAAGGTCCGTGACGCCAAGGACGACGCCGAGCGCGAGAAGCTGCTCGCGACCCTGGAGGAGGGCGTCGCCACCCTCACCAAGGCGGAGAAGTCGCTCTTCGAGCGCGCCCTGCGCCGCGTGCCGACCGGCAAGCTCGCGGAGGAGTTCGCCAAGGACGTCGCGGGCGGCAAGCTGGCCAAGGTCAGCTATCTGGTGCCGTCCGCCCTGGACTCGGAGCACCCCAGCGTCTCCTCGCCGATCCACAGCGCGACCATCGTCTACAAGGTCCTGGACGCCCTCGCCTCGCACCCCGAGGTCTGGCGCCGCACCGCCGTCTTCATCAACTACGACGAGAACGACGGCTTCTTCGACCACGTCCCGCCGCCCGTCCCCGGCGGTGACAGCGCCGAGGAGCAGGAGGAGCGCTGGGAGGGGAAGCCGACCGGCCTCGGCGTGCGCGTTCCCATGCTCGTCGTCTCACCCTGGACCGTCGGCGGCTACGTCACATCCGAAGTCTTCGACCACACCTCCGTCGTGCGCTTTCTGGAGAAGTGGACCGGCGTGCGGGAACCCAACATCAGCGCCTGGCGACGCAAGGTCACCGGCGACCTCACCGGCGCCTTCGACTTCAAGCGCGGCCACCGGCAGCCCGAGGTCGAACAGCCCGGCGCCATCCCGGCGTTCAGCGGCCGCTGGTCCCCGCAGCCGCCCCTGAAGCAGTCCATGCCGGTCCAGGAGCCCGGCACCCGCCGCGCCCGCCCGCTGCCCTACCAGCCCGACGCGTACGTGAAGCCGGGCGAGAGCGGTGCTCTCTCGGTGCGGCTGCGCAATGGTGGCCGCTCCAGTGCGCACTTCGCGCTCTATCCGTACGCCGATGAGTTCACGGTGCCGCAGCACCAGGACGTAGTGCGAGAGGGCTCCTGGACGGTTCCGGTGTCCAAGGACGCGTACGCCTTCACGATCACGGGGCCGAACGGCTTCCGGCGCGAGTTCGCGGGCGGCAAGGACGGCAAGGCACAGCTCGCCTCCGCGATCACCCGGCGCGAGCTCCATGTGACGCTGGCCAACCGGGGCCGCAAGGAGCTCGTCTTCACGGTCGAGCCGGTCGGATACGTGGACGAGGACGACGTCAGGAGGCGGACGCGGGTCGTCCGCGTCAAGGCGGGCAGCAGCCGCACGATCGCCTGGCACACGGGTGAAGAACACGGCTGGTACGACATTCAGGCCACGGCGGCGGGCGAACCTGCTTTCCGGCGCCGTCTGATGGGGCACATAGAGAACGGACGCGCGAGCGTGTCGGGCTGAATCCCCATTTCTCAGGGTGTGCGAGGTCCCGATGGGGCCTCGCACACTCTTTTGTGAACTTGTGAGGAAAGCCACGAACGGGACCAACGATCTCCGGGTGCTGTCAAAGTACGTCTGGCGCCCAAGTCGCCTCTCATACGTTCTTTGCGGGCTGTTCAGTTCATTCAAGACTGTTCCCGATAAAGATCCACAAACCAGTACAGGGAGCCAGTCGGTGGCAGTACTCGCACGGTGGTGTGTGAAGCACCGACTCCTGGCAGTACTGCTCTGGCTCCTCGCCCTCGGCGGCGCCGCGAGCGCCGCGGCCCTCACCGGATCCGCCTACTCGAACGACTACGAGGTGCCGGGCACCGAGTCGGGCAGTGCGACCCAGCTCCTGAATGAAGGCTTCGAAGGCCTCGGCGGCGACAGCAACACCGTCGTCTGGCGGACCGAGGCGGGTACGACGGTGCGCGCGGCCGACGTCGAGCAGACGATGACCAGCACGCTCGACACCATCGAGGGCATGCCCGCGGTGGCCTCCGTCAGCAGTCCGTACGCGAAGCACGGTGCCGCACAGATCAGCGACGACGCGCGCATCGCGTACGCGACCGTCACCTTCCACGAGCAGGCCGACGCCATCGACAAGGCGGACGCACAGGCCCTCGTCGACACCGCGAAGGCCGTGGGGTCGGACAGCCTGGACGTCCAGCTCGGCGGCAGCGCCGTCGGCCTCACCGAGTCCAAGAGCGCGCAGACCGCCGAGATCGTCGGGGTCGCCGTCGCCGCCGTCGTGCTCTTCCTCGCCTTCGGCTCGCTCGCCGCCTCCGTGCTGCCCATCGCCACGGCCCTCGTGTCGGTCGGTACGGCGTACGCGGGCATCGTGCTGCTCGGGCACGTCATGACCGTCGCTGACTTCGCCCCGATGCTGGGCACCCTGATCGGGCTCGGCGTCGGCATCGACTACGCGCTGTTCATCGTGACCAGACACCGCAAGGGCCTCAAGCAGGGCCTCCCGGTGGCCGTCGCCGCGGAACGCGCCGTCACCACCACCGGGCGCGCGGTCGTCTTCGCGGGCGCCACCGTGTGCATCGCGCTGCTCGGCATGCTCATCCTGCGCCTCAGCTTCCTCAACGGCGTCGCGATCGCGGGCTCGCTGACCGTGCTCCTCACGGTCGCCGCGTCGGTGACCCTGCTCCCCGCGCTCCTGTCCTGGATCGGCCCGCGCGCGCTCAGCCGCCGCGAACGGCGTGCTCTCGCCGAGCACGGCCCGGCCCCGGAGCTGCCCACCGGGCTCGCCGCCCGCTGGTCCGCCTTCGTGGAGCGCCACCCCAAGCTGCTCGGCGGCGTCGCCGTCGCCGTGATGGCGCTGCTCGCCCTGCCCACGCTCTCCCTGCACCTGGGCACATCCGACCAGGGCAACAATCCGGCGTCGGCCACCACCCGGCAGGCCTACGACCTCCTCGCCCACGGCTTCGGCCCCGGCGTGAACGGCCCGCTCACGCTCGTCACCGACGTCGAGGGGGCGGGCGACCGGCTGGCCCTCTCCAACCTCGGCTCCACGCTCGAATCGACCAAGGGCGTCGCCTCCGTCAGCCCCGTCACGTACGACGCCGACGGCACGGCCGCCTACGTCACCGTCGTACCGGACTCGTCACCGCAGTCCGAGCGGACCAACGACCTCGTCGACCGGCTGCGCGACGACGTGCTCCCCAGGGCCGAGGCCGACACCACGCTCGACCTGCGGGTCGGCGGCGTCACGGCGAGCTACGACGACTTCGCGGAGATCATCGTCGGCAAGCTGCCCCTCTTCGTGGGCGTGGTCATCGGCCTCGGCTGTGTCCTGCTGCTCCTCGCCTTCCGGTCCATCGGCATCCCCCTGAAGGCCGCGGTGATGAACGTGGCGGCGGTGGCGTCGGCCTTCGGGGTCGTGGTCGCGATCTTCCAGTGGGGCTGGGGGAGCGAGCTGCTCGGCCTCGGATCGGCCGGGCCGATCGAACCCTTCCTGCCCGTGATCATGGTGTCCGTCCTCTTCGGGCTCTCCATGGACTACCAGGTCTTCCTGGTCAGCCGGATGTACGAGGAGTGGCTGGAGACCGGTGACAACCGGCGGGCCGTGCGGGTCGGCCTCGCCGAGACGAGCCGCGTGATCAATTCCGCGGCCGTGATCATGATTTCGGTCTTCCTCGCCTTCGTCCTGAGCGGCGACCGGGTCATCGCGATGTTCGGCATCGGCCTCGCGGCTGCGGTCGCGCTCGACGCGTTCGTCCTGCGTACGTTGCTGGTGCCGGCGCTCATGCACATGCTGGGCGGCGCCAACTGGTGGCTGCCGCGCGGCCTCGACCGCTGGCTGCCGCGCATCAGCATCGAGCCGCCGGAAAGTCGTTCGAGCAAAGCCGTTCCTGGTGCGAGGATCCCTGTAATGCCGGACGGGACGAAGGAGCGGGATGTTCGCGATATCGCTGGGCGAGGGCGCTGAGCTGAGGCCCATCGAGCCGTGGCAGGCACAGGAGTTCCTCGCGCACATCGAGCGGGCGCGCGACTACACGGCGCCGTGGGTGCCCCTGACCACGCTGGTGACGGACCTGGAATCGGCTCGCGAGCGCCTCCAGGCGTACGCCGACAAGAAGGCCGCCGACACGGGGCACCTCTGCGGCATCTGGCTGAAGGACACGCTCGTCGGCGGAATCTTCTTCCGGATCTTCGACACGGCCACCGAGAGCTGCGAGCTCGGCGTCTGGCTGGAGCCTTCCGCCGCCGGGCACGGCCTGATCACCAGGGCGAGCCGGGTCTTCATCGACTGGGCGGTGGATGTGCGCGGCATGCACCGCGTGGAGTGGGTGGTCTCCTCGGCGAACGGCCGCAGTATCGCGGTGGCCGAGCGGCTCGGGATGACCAGGGACGGCGTGCTGCGGGAGAGCTTCCCCTGGCAGGGGGTGCGGCACGACATGGAGGTGTGGTCGGTGCTCGCGCCACAGTGGCGCAAGGCGCGCGAGACGGTGGATTCCGGGGGCTCGACCGGTGGGGAAGCGGCTCGTTAAGAAACCTCTCAGACTCCGTCCGTACGGTGCGGAGCATGGGAACTAAGACAGAGGACGAGACCGCGGCCGAGGCGGCCGCGAAGCCCGCAAAGCCCGCAGAGTCGGAGGCTGCGGACGCCGTGGAGACCACCAAGGCGGAGAAGGCCGACACGACTGAGGACGCCGTCGAGGTCGACGACGCCGCCGACGACGATGCCGATGAGCTCGTCGTGGTCGAAGAGGTCGCTCCGGCCAAGTCCGGTGGCGTGTTCCAGGGTGCCGCGGCCGTCGTCTCCGCCGCCCTCGGTGTGATCGGCCTCTCCGGTGGCTGGCTCGGCACGGTCGCCGCGGCGCGCTCCAACATCGTCGGTCAGCTCGAGACCAAGCAGTCGGCGAGCGTCGCCGACCAGATCCAGGCCCTGTACGGGGACTCCTGGCAGGTCACGGCGCTGATCGCCGGGTCCTTCGCGCTCGTCGCGCTGGTCGTCGGGTTCGTCGTCCTGGTCAGGCCCGCGTTCGGCGCGCCCGGCCAGGTACAGGCGCCGTGGATCAAGTCGGTTGCCTGGGCGGGTGTCGTCCTGGGCGTCATCGGCCTGCTGCTTGCCATCGCCAAGTACTCGGACCTGATCTACGGGCTGCCGTCGACGAGTTAATGGCACGTAGGCAATGGCACGTGAGGTAGCGGGGGTCCTTAGGCGCGTAGGCAGGACCTAAGGTCCCCGCCCACCCTCCTAAGGCCCCCCACCCCCTCAAGATGCGGCACTCTCCCGATGTGCCGACCCTCCCTGGCAGACGAAAGTAGAGGCATCGCAAGACGGGATCCGCGAACAGCGGATCACGGACCGCGAAGCCGAAACCCACGTCAGTAGCCAGGGAGTTCTCATGTTCGAGTACGAAATGCACCAGCTGCGCGCCGCGGACCTCGCCCGCGAGGCCGACCGCCGCCGCCTCCTGCGCCAGGCCCGTGAGGCCAAGGCGGCCCGCCGCGCCGAGCGCCGTTCGGCCCGCCACGGCACCGAGGGGCGGGTGAGGAGGGTCCAGCGGAAGATCAGCTTCACCCGGGCCGCCTGATGGAGGCGCAGGCGCCCACCACAGCGCCTGCTGAAGCGGCCGTCGAAGCGCCTGCTGAAGCCCTCGGGATATCCGCTGCCGTGAGCATCGCACCCTGTGCGATGC